>JAUYPR010000044.1 GCA_030695785.1 bacterium | reverse complement strand
AGGTTGCCATGTTTGCGGACATCATCAACTGCCATACGATACGCATCGTACGCTGACCTGTCTTTTTTGGCAAGACATAGGTACACGACGCCGTGGGCTAGATTTATTGCACACTCGGGGTAGCCGATGACCTCGCACGCTTTAAAAATTTCATTCGCAACAACCAAAGCAGTTGGCTGGGCAACTCCGATATCCTCGCTTGCAAAAATGACCATCCGGCGTGCAATGTATAAAGGATCTTGGCCTGCCTCGACCATCCGCGCTAAATAGTACAAAGCCGCGTCAACATTGGAAGCGCGCATTGATTTTATAAATGCTGAGGTGACGTTGTAGTATTCCTCGCCTTTTAAATCGAACGTCAGCTGTCTTCTTTGCAAAGCTTGCTCCAGCGTTTTTACCGTCATATCGTGAGTCGAAGAGATGTTGGCGGCGATCTCGAGCACGTTGAGTGCGACCCGCGCGTCGCCGTCGGCGGATTCCAAAAGGAACGCTTTTGCCTTTTTGTCCAGTCGGACTTTGAGATATCGTGCGGCGCGCGCAGTGATGATCCCAAGTTCATTCTCCGAAAGTTGGTTCAAAACTAAAACCCTGCACCGCGAAAGAAGCGGGGCAATTATTTCAAACGATGGATTTTCTGTTGTCGCACCGATCAAAAGAATATCGCCTCGTTCAACAGAAGGAAGGAGTCTATCCTGTTGCGCTTTATTAAATCTGTGTATTTCATCAATAAAAACCAAGGGAGTAGAAAGTCTCTGTTGACCTTTATCGTGAGGAACAACTTCCGCGATTTCTTTGGAGGAAGTGTTAACAGCAGAAAATTCATAAAATTCGCTTTTTAGACTCTTTGCAATAAGCCTTGCTAAAGTTGTTTTTCCACTCCCCGGCGGTCCCCAGAAGATAAACGAGGGGAAAGAATCTGACTTTAATAACTTCAGAATAATACCGTCTCTGCCGACAAGATGCTCTTGTCCAATAAATTCTTGAAAACTTTTCGGCCGAAGTGTTTCAGCAAGGGGTATTTGTACCACAGGTAGATTCTAACACTCCTTCGTCTTTTGACAGCGGATCGTTATTTCTGATACAATAACGACGTAACGGCAAATGCGTTCAGCACCACATGATGGTGGTGTCGGTTGTTTGTCGCGTCATACTATCTTATGATTGACGTTGATGGGAAAGTGTTGGAAGCGCTGCCGAACACGCTGTTTCGGATTGAATTGACGGGTGCGCCGATTCCAGAGTTAGTTGGGCATATCGTCCTTGGCCACCTTTCGGGTAAGATGCGGATGCGGTATGTGCGCATTTTCCCCGGCGACAAAGTTCGGCTGCTCATGGATCCGCATTACGATATCGGAAAAGGCCGCATTATGGCTCGAGTGCGTTAAAAGGAGTATGCAATGAAAGTAAAAACCAGCGTTGGTAAACGATGCAACAAGTGCCGTATTATTCGGCGGGAGGGGGTTGTGCGCGTCATTTGCGATAATCCTCGCCATAAGCAACGCCAGGGGTAAAAATATATATGCGACGTTTAAGTGGTGTTGATCTACCAGAACAAAAACGTGTTGATATTGGTTTGACCGCCATTTACGGTATCGGCCGAGCCAACGTCCGCGGCGTTTTGACCACGGCAGAGGTCAATCCTGCAACACGCGTGAAAGATTTATCCGAGACAGATATTGCGCGGTTGCAGAAAGCCATCGAGGGCATAACAGTGGAAGGAGAACTGCGCCGTTTCATCGCACAAAACATTAAGCGGATGGAGGATATCAATACGTATCGTGGACTTCGGCATCGACGCAAACTTCCTGTTCGTGGGCAACGGACACGGTCGAATGCGCGCACAAAACGAGGCAAACGCATGACGATGGGAACTGTGAGGAAAGATAAAGCACAGCCAGGAACTCCCCCGGCTGGTGCACCTGCTGCTGCAGGTGCGGCTCCGGCTAAACAAGCCGAAAAGAAATGAGGTTTTTAAACAATGATGGAACAACATATACAATCATTGCCAGGAAAAAAACAGAAAACACCCACTCAGGTTGAAAAGGGTCGTGTGTATATCACGGCAACATTCAACAACACCCTTGCGACGGTGACCGATCTTGTTGGAAACGCGTTGGTGTGGGGAAGTGCAGGATCGGTTGGATTTAAAGGTGCGCGGAAGTCAACCCCATTTGCCGCAACTGCCGCGGTTGAGCAAGTCATTCGGAAAGCTATGGCGCGAGGGATGAAGGATGTTGAGATATATGTTCGGGGTCCGGGGAACGGACGGGATGGAGCGATTCGTGCCATTCGCGCGGCGGGTATGAATATCTCATTGCTTGCTGATGTGACCCCGATTCCGCACAATGGAGTTCGGGCAAAGAAACGGAGACGCGTCTAATGGCTCGTTACACTGGGCCAAAACATCGGCTGTGCCGGCGTGAAGGAACACCTTTGTGTGGAAATGCGGAATGTCCGGTCCTCACTCGACAAACCCCCCCGGGCGGTCTTGGGAAAGGCGGAGAGAGACGCCGCCGCCGAAAAGCATCCGAATATTTCCTGCAGCTGCGGGAAAAGCAAAAAGTGAAGCGGATCTATGGAGTGCTCGAGCGGCAATTCAGGCGGTATGTTCGGGAAGCGAAAAAAGAGCGAGTGGGAACCGGTGCGGCGATCCTTGCCCTTTTGGAGCGGCGTTTGGATAACGTGGTGTACCGGCTCGGGTTTGCGAAGACCAGAACCCACGCGCGCCAAATAGTGAATCACGGCCATGTGCGGGTTGACGGCAAACGCGTGGACATTCCGTCATTTACGGTTGGTGCGACGCAGATTATCGAGCTGGAACCAAACATCGTTGAAAATGTCCATGTGAAAGACGCCATGACGCAAAGCGCGCAAAGTCCATGTCCAGCGTGGCTGGAGCGAAAAGGGTTGGCAGGGAAAATTGTACGTTTGCCCATTCGGGAAGACAGTGATAGCAACATTCAAGAACAGTATATTGTTGAATTTTACTCTCGATAGAGAGGAGGAACATATATGCAA
>JAUYPR010000040.1 GCA_030695785.1 bacterium | reverse complement strand
TGGTTCTTTGGGCCGCCGTTCATTTCTCTTTGGCTCGGGCAGGGGTGTGAGCCGGCGGTCTACGCGTTGCGCATTCTTCTTTTTAGCCTTCCATTCTTTTTCCTTTCCGCACTCGCCATGATTGTTCTTCTCGTGCGCCGGCAGCGGTGGGCACTCGTGTGGATTTATGGAACAGGATTTATGTTCAATGTGACTGGAAACATTCTCCTTCAACCGGCGTTTGGAATGACGGCTGCCGCATGGTTGACGGGTGCGACAGAATTGGTTGTGCTCATACTTCTGGGGTTTGCACTTTTTCGGACAAAGAAGGAACAACCTTGAAACGCGTCACTATTTTTTGCGATGGGGGAAGCCGCGGAAATCCGGGGCCGGCAGGGATTGGGTATACGATGACGTTTGATGATGGAACGAAAATCGCGGAAGGGAAAACCATCGGAGCAGCGACGAATAATGTTGCGGAATACCAAGCACTCCTTACCGCACTTCTTCGGCTCAAAAAAGAAATGCAAAGAAGACAGGTGTTGGAGGATATTATTATTGTTGTATACCTCGACAGCGAATTGGTTGTGCGGCAATTGCAGGGAACGTATCGTGTCAAAAGTGGTTTACTGCGTCCACTTTTTTCGAAAATTCTCATGATCGCTCGTTCTTTTCCTCACATCAGTTACGTCCATATTCCGCGGCTGAAGAACAAAGAAGCAGACGCTTTGGTGAACCGCGCCTTGGATGCTGAACTTTTCCCATGAGGGAGAAGCGCGAAGGAAAACTTTTTCACACGCCACGTATAGTTTTTTTGCGTTCCGCACGTCTTCCACGGTGATACAATGACGTCATGCCCACTCTCCCAAATCTTGCATTGCGCGAGAAAGTGAATCCGCATGGCTTTATAAGCGAGCATCCTATTCTCGCATTCCTCCCAGGCCGTCATCCATTCATGCGCGTCTTAGTGGAAAGTTTACTTGATGAGCCCCTCAACATGTTTCTTGTGGACGAAGGGATCAACCATGATCCTGTATTGAACGAGCTTCGGTATCGTGAGAACATTCGACTGCTCGATCATCGGACCACAGATATTTGGCCCGCAACCATTCCAAGAATACAAACATTTGTCTTTCTTCCGACAACAATGTTGGGCGAACATCATCGCTCATTAGAGAGCGTGGTTCTCGAAACGCGGCGTCTGGTGGATATGGCGGTGCAGCACAACGCAACACTGGTGCTTCTCTCCAGTATGTTTGTACACACAAGCCCACAGTCAACGCACGCGGCAGACGAGCGCCGCATTGCGGATTATGCGCTGGAAACATTTCGCGCGGCAGAGGCGATTGTCTTGGACGCAGTGGCCGCATATGGACTGGATGGTCGAATCGTGCGTCTTCCTGATGTCTACGGTCCTCATCTCCCAACTGACCCAACATGGGCAATCAACCATGTTTTCTCCCAAGCCCAACATCATCGTTCGATGATGCTTGTGGGGGATGGGTTGATGCCTATGTATCCGCTCTATGTTGCGGACGCGGTCAGCGGCATTTTGAGCGCTGCTTTTTTGGGAGGTGGAAAGGGAAAAACCTTTACACTTTTTCCAGAAGAACAGACCACGCTTTTGCACATTGCGATGCATATCCGGCATCTTTTGCACGATCGGGTTCCCATCCAATACGTCCCCGGTTCCATCCTGCACCGGAACCACCCGATCCCAACAGACCCGCTTTCGTGGCGGTCAGTGGTTCCGCTTGCAGATGGATTGAGGCGGACGTTGGAAGGTGCGCCTTTCCATCCGCCGGTTTTTGTTCCAATCCGTCAACCCCTTGTTCAATCAGACGAGGTCTTGAAAGCGCACGCCCCATCCCGCCCTGTCCGTCGACTGACAGATCACATCCGTCGCGTGCGATCCATTCTTCCCACCAAGGTGCTGAGGAAGCGAGGAGTCAGGCGAACATTCGTCGCAACTGCGGCTGCCGCAGTTTTGTTTTTTCTTACTGCTCCAACGATCCAATTTGCGCTTGCGGTGCAAAACAGCCTCCGAAATTTGGATGCCGGTGCATCGGCATGGATACTTCAATCCGCCTCTTCGTCTTCCCGCTCATCTCTGTTTGGCGAATCCATGGGCAGTCTTCTCCCGCGCCCATTGTTTGTGCTGCGCGCTGCAGGGAGAGATTTGATTGAGGCGCAAGCACACATCAATCAGGCGTTTCCACTCCTTCAAACGATTCCGTCTCTGTTGCTTCGGCCGGGGAGCGAGGGTATCCGCGGTGATGTGCTGGGTATACAAAGCGAGCTCATGCTCGCGAACCAGAAATTGTCCACCGCCCAAGCGCTGTTGCTGGAGGCAGAAGGTATTGGAGGCAACTGGCCACTTCTCGGCGGTTGGCTCAAAACCAGCCGGATGCAGATTGAACGCGGCAAGCGCGATGTTGCGGGGGCGAGCGAGACAATGCGCGTGCTCACTGCATTTCTGCGGCCGCAGGGATCGAGCGCGTATCTTGTCGTGGTGCAAGACAATACTGTTCTGCGGCCGGGCGGCGGGGTGATTCGATCAGTAGGATATGTTCGTTTCGACCGCGGGAAACTGGCCGAAATTTCGTTTGAAGACGCAACCACGCTGGACGCAAAGCGGAGTGGAACCATCGCGCCGCCCGATGTCGTCAAGAATGTTTTGGGGGTATCAGATTGGTCAATTCAAGAAGGTGCATGGTGGGCGAATTTCCCGCAGTCGGCGCAAGCGTCCCGATCATTGGTTCAATCCACATTCGGCATTCAAACCGATGGCGTGATTGCGATTGATCGGACGGGATTGAAAGCGCTCCTCACGATAACTGGTCCGGTCGCAATTGCTGGACACGAGACGCAACTTTCTCTGGAAAACTTCGATGAGGAATTTGGAGAGAAAACAGACCAACGTGATGTTGGACTTCTTCTGACCTCGGTTTTTTCAAGTTTGCTTGTCGACGGGTCGCGCGATTGGACTGTTGTTGCGGAAAAATTTGGTGAGTTGTTGGAAGAAAAACATCTCTTGCTTTCTACCACTGACCCGGCCTTGGCGCGCTCGCTTTCGGAGTCGCATTGGGACGGTGCGTGGACAGCGTGGGATGTGGTGGGGGAAGGAGAGGTGCTCCTTCCATTTGCAGCGATCCTTGCCGATATTGGTTCCTCTTCGGCTGAACCGAAGATCTCCATTCAGCGGGAGATTCGCATTGGTAGTGACCGGTCGATTGATGAGACGTTGTCCATACGCGGCGCGAGTTCGCCGGGCGAGGACGAAGGTGAAATTCTTCTTCAGCTCTATGTCCCCAAAAACGCAGACGTGCGGTCAGTCAAACTGGATGGAACCGAGATCGAGCCCGTGGTTGTTTTGGAGAAACGATGGAAGAATGTGTGGATAAAAACGATGGTGTCGGATGACGAGCGCGTTTTTTCTGTTGAACTCCGGCACGGAGTTTTGTGGAACGACGGAAACTTTGCACTGAAACTTTTGCAAATGAAACAGCCGGGGACTCATGCGGTTCCATACACAGTCAGCGTCCGGTATCCGGAAAGCCTTATTGCTTCCCAGGTCCGGCCGACTGCGAACGTCTTGGGTCCATCATTGGTGTGGGAAACCGACCTCCGCAAAGACCGTATTATGGAAGTGCGGTTTGGCGCTGGGGCTGGAGTATCGCGGGGAGAGTAAATTCTCCACGTAGTTTTCCATTGTGTTGGTAGTATTCAACGGGGTCAACGGCGGTTACACATTGACCACAAAGGTTTGCCTCCATAAACATGAAAGGTGAATAATGAATCTGCTCTGGGGAAATTCCCGGCCGCATCGCGCGTACATACCCGGCATGGCTGATGTGATGAATGCTCGTTAGTCCTGTCTCTGCGGCTATTTTCTTTTCGTCACTGTTGTGTCGAAATGCAACGAGTTCTTGTCCTCTCCGCATACTGACTCCCTTATTGCAACTGAAGATGATCATAGGGTAGCCATATACCCCATGGACCTCAGCCGCGCCATAATGAAACATCAGTGTATCTACTGTCTCTGCGACAAGACCGCGGACATTGGAATCATCTGGCATGACGACTATCTTGCTCGTCCAAATAGAAGAGGATGATTCAAAAGAAAGTCGGTCGCGCGTGAGTTGTTGCATTCGTTTTTTGCCGTCGGCCTCCCCATTTTGCCGCGTGAGGTCGTCGGACATGAATGAGCGACGGTCAAGAATAGTGTAATGATCGCGGACGATGTAGTGACGCAAGGGGAGGCCAAGTGTTTCAGCATACGCTTCAGCGACAAACATGCCTGAGTCTGGGATGCCTACGACAAATGAGGCATGACGAATCGGCGCTTCTTCTGCTAGGATTTTGCCCATACGACGCCGAAACCACGAATTTTCCATCCACCGTTCTGGATGATCGTCATCGTCAATTTGTTCGTACGTCGGAACCCGAGAGTAAGGAAATGCAAGGTACGGCGCCTCAAACATACAAGACTGCCAAGAACCAACAAATCCCTCCCGAACCGTTGTCGGGCCTTTTTTTGTAATGCGGACAACCTCACCCCGATGAATCATCCGAAGAATTTTTCCGGAGACGCGGTCGAATATTTTGTCAAACGCATGTGTCTCTGATGCAGCCATCCAACCATCAGCGACCTGTCCGAATACGAGCGGACGAAAACCAAATGGGTCTCGCGCCAAAAACATTTCTTCACCAACACAAATCACCATGCTGTACGAACCACGGATTTGTTCTAATGCATGAAGGACGCGTTCAGTCCACGTCGTCCCTTTTGTATTTGCAAGAAGATGAGAGAACATGTACGTATCGCTGACGTGAGGATCATCCCGGTATTTCGTGAGGGTTTCATCGAGAACAAGCTCGCCGTTATGTGCGACAATGAGCGTTTCACCGTCATGTGTTTTGACCACAATTGGTTGAGTATTGTTTTCACTTTTTCCTTCGACGGTTTCATAGCGGTTGTGCCCAACAGTCCAAAGCGTTGGTGGATCGTGATCTTGAAGAGAATCAAACTTGAGGATCTCACGGATGAGCCCAAAGCCGGAAACAGTATACACCCCACCTTCGGTTTGCATCGCAAACCCGCCTGCGTTTTGCCCGCGGTGTTGTAATGCAACTTGCGCGCGAACCACGGTGGGAAATTTCTTCGTAAACTCAGGTGTGTAGATGGCGACGATACCACAACGTTCTTGAAATGTTTCTCGTTCCACCCTTTCTTCGTACCAGCCTTTGGTTGGTTTGTCAACGATCGGTTTGTTTTTTAGGGGGGGACAGGATATACTATAAATAGTATGGCAGATCGAATATCACTCTCGGCGAAGCCGCGCACGGTGGTAGGACGCAAAGTCAAAACCTTACGGCGTGCAGGGAGCATTCCTGGAAACGTATATGGCCGGGGACTCCAGAGCACGGCAGTGGCGGTCGACGGCCACGCATTCCGCGCTGTGTTTGATTCTGCGGGGGAGACAGGTGTGGTGGATTTGGTCATTGGCAATGAGAAGCCACGGCCGGTCCTCGTGCAGAATGTGCAAGTCCATCCGGTGAGCGGACACGCGCTGCATGTTGATTTCTACCAAGTGGATCTGACGAAAACCGTCCGCGTCCACGTGCGGATTGAAATTGTCGGCGAATCGCCTTCGGTTCTGGCAAAAGAAGGACTGTTGGAACAGCCGGCCACAGAGCTTGAAATTGAAGCACTGCCAACCGATCTTCCCGAATCAATTCACGTTGATGTCTCCGGCCTCGTCGCTGTCAATGACACGCTGCACGTCAAAGACCTTTCCATTCCAAACGGCGTCACCGTGCTGTCTGACAAGGATGAAGTTGTGGTCAAGATCGGTCCGCTTGTGACGGCGGAAATGCAGAAAGCGATTGAAGTAGAGGAATCCGCCACTGCCGCAGCTGCGGCTGCAGCTACAACAACCG
>JAUYPR010000025.1 GCA_030695785.1 bacterium | reverse complement strand
CCTCACTCAGGCTTTCATCAATGTGATAACTGTTGAGGCGGGATTGGATGGTCGGCAACAGGCGGCCACGATGTGGAACTGTCAGCACAAACTGAACGTTTTCCGGCGGCTCTTCCAGGATTTTCAGCAGCGCGTTTTGGGCAGGAATGGTGAGTTGCTGCGCTTCCTCAATGACAACTTTGTATGGCCGGATATGTTTTAGACTCACTGCTCGTTTCATCCTCCGTACGTCATTGATGCCAATGGACGGTTCCACTCCTCCTACACGAAAGACATCAAACGGTGGAATGTCGTTCAGGATGCGGGTGTCCACAAACATTTTTCTTGACAAAACTGACCCGCCTTCCAAAAGTATTCCGAAGGATGTTGGCAACATTGTTGACTTCTCCTCCCCCATTGTATACGATAAGTGGAGCCATGAATTGTGCACCTGCCCGGCTTGAGGACGTGCTTGTTTCGCGCGGCCTGTTGACCCCTGAAGTTCTCCAACAACTGCGGCTGGAAAGCGCAAGTTCCGGCAAATCCATTGAAAACCTTTTGCTTGAACGGAAGCTTATTCCTGAACAAGAACTGGTGCAGTTGCGCGCAAGCGCACTCGGCATTCCCTCCGTCGTGTTGGAAGAAAAAGGCGTCCCCGCGGATGTCTTGGGATTGGTTCCGGAACAAATCGCCACTCGCTACAAACTGTTCCCGTTTGACCTGAAAGATAACGTCCTGCATGTGGCGATGGTAGACCCCTTAGACGTTCAAGTGATTGAGTTTTTGGAGCGCAAAAGCGGGCACGATGTCCGGCCGTATCTTGCATCCACCAGTGACATTGAACGCGCCATCATGCACCACTATTCGCAAAGCCTTTCGACCGAAGTGTCGGCGGTTCTGAAAGAGACGGGTGACGTCAAAGAAGTGCCAGAGGAAGCAGTGCGTGCCGGCGAAGTCATCCGCGAGGCGCCGGTTTCAAAAATTGTCACGACATTGCTTGATTACGCCATTAAAGTCCGCGCGTCTGACATCCACATTGAGCCGCATGAAGATAGAACCCGCGTCCGTTTCCGTGTAGACGGTATCTTGCAGGAAAAGTTAGTCCTGCCGAAGAGCGTTCACGACTCGGTTGTTTCCCGCATCAAAATCTTGTCAGGACTCAAAATTGATGAAAAACGCGTGCCGCAAGATGGCCGGTTTAATGTGAAGATTGCCGCAGAGGATATTGATTTGCGTATCTCAACACTCCCAACGGTGTTTGGTGAGAAAGTGGCCATCCGGCTTTTGAAAAAAACCGGCGGAATTCCAAGCCTAGGAGAACTCGGTTTGCGCGGGCCCGCACTCAAAAATCTCGAAGCCAACATCCTGCGGCCGCACGGCATCATTCTGATCACCGGCCCGACCGGGAGTGGGAAAACAACGACGCTCTATTCCATCCTTTCCAAAATCAACACCCCGCGCGTGAACATTTTGACATTGGAAGATCCGGTGGAATACCAAATTTCCGGGGTAAACCAGGTTCAGGTGAATCCAGCGGCCGGGCTTACGTTTGCGTCCGGCTTGCGCGCGTTTTTGCGGCAGGACCCAAACGTCATTATGGTCGGAGAAGTCCGCGATAAAGAAACAACCGAACTTGCGGTCCAAGCGTCGCTGACCGGCCATTTGGTCCTCTCCACCCTGCACACAAACGACGCGGCCGGGTCTCTCCCCCGCCTTCTCGACATGGGCGCTGAGCCGTTTTTGCTTGCGTCCACGATGAACGCGGTGGCTGGGCAACGCGTGGTGCGCAAAATTTGCGAGGCGTGTAAACAAGCGCTGGACGCACCGCCGCAGGTTTTGACGGATATCAAACAAACGCTTGGAAAGCTTTTCCCCACAAACGGCGAATCAAAGGTCTATAAAGGCCGCGGTTGCCCGAAATGCGGTAATTCCGGGTATCTTGGCCGGATCGGGATTTTTGAAGTCATGCCCATAAGTTCAGGGATCGGGAAATTGATCTTGGAGCGTTCACCTTCCACCCAAGTGTCGGAGGTTGCGGTTGCAGAAGGGATGATTACCATGAAGCAAGACGGGTATTTGAAGGTCTTGGAGGGCATCACGACGATCGAGGAGATTCTCCGCGTTGCTGAATCATAACCATGGTGACGATCCAACAATTACTCTCTACAATCATTGCACGACAGGCGTCGGATTTGCATTTGGTTGCGCTGTATCCCCCGATCCTGCGTGTGGATGGCCGCCTTCTGCCCATCGCCGAAATCCCAGTCATGAGCGGCATGGAGCTTTCTCAACTCGTTGCGTCTGTCATGAACAAAGAACAGCAGGAGTTTTTTTTGAAGAACCTCGAGTTGGATTTTTCCTTCCAGTTTTCTGACGGCAACCGGTTCCGGATTAACGCCTACCACAGTTTAGGCAATGTGGCGGTGGCCTTCCGGCTGATTCCGCAAACCATCCGGACGATTCAAGAGTTGAGTCTTCCCCCGATTGTTCAGCGCATTGTCGCCATGCGCCAGGGGTTTGTGTTGGTGACTGGCCCGACTGGCCACGGGAAATCAACCACCCTTGCCGCAATGTTAAATGCGATTAATCAAACGCGGGGGGAACATATTTTGACCATCGAAGATCCGAATGAATAAGTCTTTCCAAAAGCAAAGACGGTCGTCTCGCAGCGGGAATTAGGGATGGATACGCATAGCTGGAATATGGCGTTGCGATCAGCTTTACGGGAAGATCCGGATATTGTCATGGTGGGTGAAATGCGTGACCACGAAACTGTCTCCGCTGCACTGACGATTGCAGAAACCGGGCACTTGGTGTTTGCCACTTTGCACACAAACAGCGCGTCGCAGACCATTGACCGGATTGTGGATGTGTTTCCGGAAAACCAGCAAGGCCAGGTGCGCATGCAGCTTGCGAATACGCTTGCGGTCGTTTTGTCTCAGCGACTGCTTCCCCGTACTGATAAGGGTCGGATCCTGGCGTGCGAAGTCTTGGTTGGGTCACCGGCCGTGAAAAACATCATTCGAGAAGGAAAAACGCACATGCTGGACAATGTGATCGCGACATCCAAAGAAATGGGCATGATGCTGATTGATGAGTCATTGGCAAACTTAGTGAAGTCTGGGACTGTCGCGACAGAGGTTGCGCGTGAATGGTCATTGCGGCCGGAGATGTTCTCCCGTTTTCTCGGTGTGGGTGAACAAGGGGTGAAATGACCACATTTGCGTATACGGCGAAAGACGCGCATGGCGCAACCGTTGAAGGCATGATCGAGGCTCAAAATGAGCGCGCGGCAGTGACAGCGCTGCGTGACCACAAACTTTTTCCGGTCTCGCTGAAGCAGAAGGCCGAGGCGACTGCGTCTGTCCTTTCGCAATTCCGCTTTCTGAAGTTTGCCCAGCACTTTGAAATTGTCGGGTTTACGCGGCAACTTGCGACGATGGTGGAGGCAGGGCTGACGCTGACCGAGGCGCTCACGATTCTCCGCGAGCAAACGAAAAACCCGGATATGCAGCGCATGGTGGCCCAAATTATTCGCGACATTGACGGCGGGATGAGTTTTGCCGATGCGCTGGACCGGCATCAAGAGACGTTTAGTATGGTGTTCATCAGTTTAGTCCGCGCCGGCGAGTCCGCGGGCGTCTTGGACAAGGTGCTCACGAGGTTGTCTGAGAACTTGGAAAAAGAGCGGGATTTTCGAAGCAAGGTCAAGGGTGCGATGATTTATCCAGTTATCGTGATCACGGCCATGATTGGGGTTGTCATTGTCATGATGGTGTTTGTGCTGCCGCGGCTGACTTCACTTTTTGGCGAACTGGGGTCGTCATTGCCACTTCCGACGAGGATTTTAATTGGAGCATCCAGTTTCATGGTGGCCTATTGGTACATTCTCGCGGGTTTTTTTGTCGGTGGTGCAATTTGGCTGCGTTGGTGGGGAAAGACAGATGTAGGACGGCGTGCGGTTGACCGTTTTCGCCTTCGTGTGCCTTTGTTCGGCGCTATTTTGGAAAATGTGGTGCTGGCTGAATTTACTCGAACACTTTCATTACTCATTACTGCTGGTATTCCGATTATTGAAGGGTTGACAACTGTTGCGCGCGCGTTGGAAAATGTATTGTATCAAGATGCAATTATGCAAGCATCACGCGAAGTGGAACGCGGCACGCCGCTCGCGACACCCATCAGCCGCGAACCGATCTTCCCGCCGATTGTTGGACAGATGATCCGTACCGGTGAATCAACCGGCAAGCTCGATGTTTTGCTCCTGCGGTTGTCGAGCTACTTTGAAAGTGAGGCAGAACACCAGATTCGCGGCTTGACCGCGGCTATTGAGCCGATTATTATGATTATCTTAGGGCTTGGGGTTGCTTTTTTGGTGATGGCCGTGATTTTACCCATTTATCAGATCACGAGCGCATTTTAAAGTCGTCATGATGACAAAACAATATGAAAACTCGTTCGCCATTTCAATATCCAATCGTCACTGAGGCGATTATTGTTGTGGTCATTATTGCGGTTCTTGCTGCGACCGTCCTTATTGTCTTAAATCCCTTTGAACTGTCAAAAAAGCGCCGCGACACCATCCGTCAAAGCGATTTGGAGAATATTATTGCGGCTATTGACCGGGCAGTCGTGGATTCATTTACCGGCACCGCGTCCGCGCTGTTTGTGGGTGACGTCGGATCGTCGCTCGATAAAGACGCATCGCGCGGTGATGGATATGGATGGGTTAAGGTCAATTTGCAAGCCTACCTTCCCCAACTCCCAGTTGATCCAATCAATGATGCAACCTTTCATTATGAATTTGGCTATCGGGCAGGCCGGTTTGAGATTCGTGGAAGGTTAGAAAGTGACGAGCGGCAATTCGCATTGTATAAAAATGACGGCGGTGATGACCTTGACTGGATGGAGTTTGGAACGGACTTGACAATCTTGTGAATGGCATGCTACCGTTTTGGATAGGAAGTCTTTTTCTCTTTGGACTCGTCGTTGGTAGTTTTACCAATGTATTAATATATAGGATTCCGCGAGGGATTGACTGGAAGTGGACACGATCGTTCTGCCCAAAGTGTTCGAAACCTCTTGGGTGGTTTGATCTCATTCCCCTTCTTCGTTTTGCTCTTTACAAAGCTCGGTGTAGGTATTGCAAGAAGCCGATTTCCTGGCAATATCCGGTGGTTGAAATGCTCGTTGCGGTGAGTTGGGTCGGAGCGTTTTTCTGGCTGCAGCCGTCGTTGTCATCAATTGGAAGTTTAATGACGTTCGGCTGGGTGCTATTTTTGATTCCGGTTCTGGTCGCACTTGCGTTCATTGACTTGGAGCATTTTTTACTGCCGGATGGGCTGATTGGAGTTGGGGTTGTAACGACAATCTTCTATCGAATCACGCTGCACTTGTTCGATGGAGGCTGGTTGACGCTATGGATTGACGGGGCTGCGGCACTCGGATTGGTGCTCTTTTTTTGGTTGTTGATTTTGCTGACGCGCGGGAAAGGGATGGGGGTTGGGGATGTGAAGCTTGCATTTTTGGTTGGATTGG
>JAUYPR010000020.1 GCA_030695785.1 bacterium | reverse complement strand
GACCTTTGCTTCTTGGCTTCCAGCTTCGATTTCTTGCTGGTGTAATGTCGCTAATAACACACCCATCCTGTCTATATCTAAATTTCTGGTTTGACCAACACCGAATGGGCTGGAGAATAATTTTCTGAAACCACCTATCGCGCCTCGTAGTTCAACCGAAGACGGAGGTGATAAAGACGACACTGACTTTTCTCTTTCTGGCATAAATACACCGATAGTATACTATACTACCCCTATGCGGAAACCGAGGAAGATTTTTTTGGCTACGAGTTTAGTCATTTTGGAGAACGATAAGCTCTTGCTGTCGCTTCGGAAAAATACCGGCTGGTACGATGGACAATATTCGCTGGTCTCCGGACATTTTGAACTCGGTGAGCTAGTGCTGGACGCATCAATGCGTGAGGCAAAAGAAGAAATTGGCATCGATGTTAAGCCGGACGACCTCAGTGTCGCACATATCATGCACCGCAGGGGGGATGATGGCGAGCGAGTTGACTTCTTCGTCAGAGTCCAACGATGGAAGGGTCACCCGAAAAACAACGAGCCGGACCGATGTGAAGAAATCAGCTGGTTTCCCCTCAATGCGCTTCCGGAAAATTTGGTGCCGCCTGCCCAAGTTGGACTCGACGCCATCCGCCGCGGCCTCTTTTTCAGCGAACACGGGTGGGAATGATCTATCCAGATTCTTATAATAATAAAACCTTGCAAATATTCTTATAAAGGCGTAATGTGGGGGTGACATGACATTTTCTGCCAAGTTGACTCTGCTTTTGCTTCGACTCTCGCTTGGGTGGATTTTTCTTTTCTCCGGCTGGACAAAGGTCATGGATCCGACCTGGTCAGCCGCAGGGTATCTGAAGGCGGCAAAAACCCTTCCTTTACTGTTTCAATGGTTTGCGTCGCCTGAAAATCTTGTATGGGTGGATCTTTTCAACTCCTGGGGTCAGTTGTTCATCGGGGTTGCCCTCATTGCGGGCTTTAGCGTCCGTTCCGCTTCACTTGCCGGGATGCTCCTCATGACTCTCTATTACCTCCCCACGCTTCAATTCCCCATGGCCGGCCGGTCATTCCTTGTGGACGACCATGTGATGTATTTCCTTGTCTTTCTCCTGTTGTGGAAAACAAACACAGGAAAATTCTTCGGACTTCAAGGGGTCATTTCAAAACTTCCTATCATCGGAAAGCTTTAACCTCGGAACGCCAACTTCTTCTGCCAGTTGAAGAACAAAAGTGACATTGCCGCACCCAAAAGCCCGATATCCCGCACGGTCACCGCAGTAAACCCGGAAGTGAGAAGGACCATCACCAAGTGCACAGTGGCAGCCAGAGCCGCAATCCACGGGAAAAGATTCACGATGAGGAACACTCCAATAACGATATCCAAGACCCCAGTGCTGACCATGACCTGCTCAAGCGGCATTGGAAGAAGAGACACCGCCCACGGCTCAAGGTACCCACCCCACGCGAGTGGATCTTGCAAAATTAATATTCCAATCCACACAAACGTGATCCCAAGCCCGGTGCGCAAAACAGGGCGCGCAAACCGTTGCATTTTTTCAGTGTACCATGTGTCCACGCGTTTGATACAATGCAAGCAATGCGGAAAATATTTTCGTTTTTATTTGCTGTTCTCATCTTTTTTCTGTTTCCGACCGCAACATCCGCGGCAGTTCGTCTGACCCCGACTGAAATCGTCATTGGCGAGGTCACTAAACTCACGATGCTCTCTTCAACCGACAAGGATTCAGAACCAGTTGGTGAAGTCCGACTGACCATTCCCGCGAATATCGAGATCGTGGCAATGCAAGAAAAGCAAGGGTGGCGAAGTCGCAGTGGGGAGACAACGGAAGTTGCATGGTCTGGCGGCACCATTGCCCCGGGAACCTTTGAAGAGTTCTCATTCCTTGTGCGTGCGAGCGGCAATGTTCGATCGATTGAGATTCCTGTTTTGCAAGTCCATAAAAAAGGATCCGTGACCAAATGGACCGGGGAAGAAGAAAACCGACCTCCGCTCGGAATCAAGGTCATTGATCGATCCACAATCGATCGGCTCCAGGAAGAAGTACGCGAAATGACGTTAGCCCAACCTATTCTGAATGTTGGCATGATGCGAACCACACTCAACACATGGATCAGTCTTGCTGGTGTTGCTTTAGGAGGAACTGCATTGTATCTTTTTCGCAAAGGACGGAGGTGATGAATCATGGATGAAAACCCAATGGGAACACCAACGCAACCGGCAGGAAGCTCTGTACCTCCAGTTGACGCACCGGTCGGTGGAGGGCAAGACCAGCCAACAATGCCGCCACCCACTCCGCCAGCAGGCGGACCGAGCATGCCTGGCATGCCTGAACCATCAGATGGAACAGATGTTGGGACAGGAGGCGGAGTGCCGCCTGTTGCACCAGGAATGTAAGTGGTAACAGTCACAAAAAACACCCTCAAAAGTTCATTGTCTTTGAAAAAACGAGGGTGTTTTTTGTGCGAAAAGTTGGTACTATGAAGGAAATGATCGATAAAGAACAACACAAATTTGCTCGCTATCTTTCTCCGGACGAAGAGATTGTCTCTGTCACCACCATTTCTCCAAAATACTTCCGGTCGATGTTTCTCTCTTGGCTTCTCCTGACTCCTCTGCTCATCGGTATCCCGGGGCTTTTGCGCATCCTGCGCAAACGCGCCACACTCCGCTACATCTTTACCACCCGCCGCGTGATGATTAAAGAAGGTTTTCTTTCTGTCACGGTGACGACCGCACCATTTGATAAGATTTCGCACATTTCGGTCAAACAAAGTTTGGTGGAACGGCTCGCGTTTAACGACGGCCATATTGTCATTCATACTGCCGGGCCAACCGGCGTGGAAATGGTGATCGAACATGTTGAGGAACCGTTTGAATTGAAAAACACACTCGATTCTCTCATTGACCGCGAACGCCTCATCATGTCTACCCCGATGGTTGAAACGAAAGAGCAGAAAAAACCAAAAAAAGACGCGCTCATCCAACCATTCCCAAAAATATAATAACGTGATAAAATTCCATCCATGAACGAAGAAGGTCTCTCGAGGACAGAGCGGCGCACCTTGCAAAAACAAGAAAGGGTGGAGGCTCGGCAGAAGTCCACGCGGTCAAAGCTATTGAGTCGTTTTGGGCTTGGACTTGCGCTTATCGCGGCCCTTGCCGGGGCTGGCTGGTTTGTTTTTTCGATAATCCTGACTCCACTTCCAGGACAAAAAGTACCGGAAATGGGGCGGGAACACATTGCGATTGGAACATCCCATACGCCCTACAACTCAAATCCGCCGACATCCGGACCACACTATGCTGATACCGCAAACTGGGGCATCCATGAAACAACCATCCCAGAAGAATACCAGATTCACAATCTTGAACATGGCGGCGTGGTTGTCCATTACAAGTGTCCGGAATCTTCTCCCACCCTCGAGCCTACATCGACGCCCTCAGCCTCACCTGTTTCAACGGCAACACCGGCAACGGAGAGCGCAACGCCCTCGGCAGACATCGACCAATTTGCTGATGTATGCACACTGATCAAAAACCAACTTGAATCCATCGTACGGCAATATCAATCCAAAGTGATACTGATGCCGAATCCAAAGATCGACAAAAACATCGCGCTCACCGCATGGACGCGGATCGACACGTTTGATACACTTGACCTTGACCGTGTGAAACGGTTCATAGATGCGTACCGGAATCGCGGCCCTGAAAATGTTCCCGACAATATGCCGTCCGCCCAGTTTGAATAAGCCCCACTTCGCCGAGGCTTCGCGGGGTAAAGGTGAGGTGAAAACAATCCTTCTGCTTCTTGCCGTCATTCTTATCCTTCTGCTCATCACGTGGTTCTTCCGTTATGCTGAACAACAAGGAATCACGTTGCCATTGCCCTCACCATCATCAACGACGATCGTAGAGTCCTCTGGAGAATGAGATATCTTGTTTTATTTATCTTCCTCCTTATCGGACTTTCGAGAATCACTGTCGCAGCGGTCAACGAGAAGATTGTCCCAAATCAACAATCCTCTTATCTCATGATTGATCTTGACTCCGGTGAAACAATTGACGGGCGTGATGCTGACAAACCTCGACCGATTGCGTCCCTGACAAAACTCATGACTGCCCTCGTTGCAAAAGACAATACATCGCCTCATGACATCCTGACTGTTCCATCACTCGTTGAAGGAATTGAACCAACCATCATGGGTCTGTCGGCAGGGGAAAAACTGACCATTGAGGAATTGCTTTATGGTCTCCTGCTTCCTTCCGGCAATGACGCCGCAGAAACACTCGCATACAATCTTGGCGGTCGGGATGCGTTTGTCGCAAGGATGAACGACAAAGCCGAAACACTTGGAATGACGCAGACCCATTTCCGCACCCCCACCGGGTTTGATGTTCCAGGACAATACAGTTCCGCCCGCGACCTGGCTACACTCACTCAAACGATCCTCAAAGAGGATCCACTCATCGAAAAAGTCATCGGGACATACCGATACCAACGTCTGGCAACAACTGACCACAAAACGTTTCGCCTGACGAATGGCAATATTTTTCTTGATCCGCAGAGGCCAAACAAACAATGGACAATCCTCGCCGGAAAAATTGGAAATACACCGGAGGCCGGAGGATGCATCGTGGTCGAAGGACAAATCAGAGAGAAAAAAGTTCTCCTTGTTCTCCTGGGAAGTCAAGACCGCGAATCTGAAACCGTTGAACTTTTCAACCGCGCAGCAACCAAAATCTGATCCATTTTGATCCACAAATTGGGTCTTGACGAAATTTTCACGAGAACGTACAATACGTGTCAGAATACAATATATTGTGGTAGCTACATTATAGGTATACAACATATTGTTTCTTAGAAAGAAAACTATGCAATGTCCTTTTTGCGGCCATACGGAAACACGTGTGAGTGATAAACGAGAAACCGACGGGCAAGTGTCAACTCGGAGGCGTCGTGTGTGTGTCAAATGCCACCGCCGCTTCACCACCTACGAACGCGTCGAACTTCCTGAAATAACCGTGGTCAAAAAAGACGGCCGGCACGAACCATTCGGCCGCGAAAAGCTTGTCCTTGGCATTCTGAAGGCAATTGAAAAACGCCCTATTCCTTCATCGAAAGCCGAGGAGCTCGCGCAAGATATTGAGCAGGGTTTGCGCCGCAAAGGAATGGGGCTCGTGAGCTCCAAACACGTTGGCGAGTTAGTCATGCGTCGCCTGAAAAGTTTGGACCACGTCGCCTATGTCCGCTTTGCCTCTGTGTATCGTGCCTTTAATACGCTTTCGGAGTTTGAAACTGAGGTTGAACGGCTCTTAACCCGCACGCAAACGAGGCCGCCGGCGTAAAGGAAAACTATGGCAACCCGAGGTCGTCCACACAAACAAAACCATATTGTCGGCATTGCACCAAGCCTGACCGATCTGCATTTTGCACCCGTAACCGGAACCGAGCTTTCCGGCATGCAGCGCACCGTGTTTTTAGATCGCTATTCACTGAAAGATGAAGCTGGCAACGCAACCGAGCTGTTTCCGGAACACATGTGGGAACGGGTCGCAAAGGGATTAGCGAGCATTGAAAAAACCGAACGGCTGCAGCGGATTTGGGCGGAAAAGTTTTATGCAGCAATGGAAGGGTTTAAGTTTGTCCCGGGCGGCCGTATTCTTTCTGGAGCGGGCACGCCGTATGAGGTAACCTTTTACAATTGTTTTGTCATCCCCTCTCCGTCCGATTCCCGCGGCGGCATTATCGACAACCTCAAAACCATGATTGAAATTATGTCGCGGAGCGGCGGCGTGGGTATTAACCTCTCGTCGCTTCGGCCGCGCGGCGCGCGGGTGTTTAAGGTAAACGGTACCTCCTCGGGGCCGGTGAATTGGGCGGAATTATACAGCGTCGCTACCCATGACATTATTCAGCAGGGCGGTTCGCGCCGGGGGGCACTCATGCTCATGCTGGATGATTGGCATCCGGATTTGATTGAATTCATTACGGCCAAGCGCGATTTATCCCGCATCAATGGCGCCAACGTCAGTGTATGTATCTCCGACGCGTTTATGGAGGCGGTGAAGAACGACTTGGAATGGCAATTCATCTACCCCGACACATCCTATTCAACATATGACGCGGAATGGGATGGGAATCTTGAGGGGTGGAGAGCAAAAGGGTATCCGGTCAAAGTATTTGAAACGGTGAAAGCCACAAAATTGTGGAACATGATTTGTGAATCTGCCTGGGCCTCAGCCGAACCGGGGTTGCATTTCATTGACCGTTCGAACAAGCGAGGAAATACCTGGTACTACGAACGTCTGATTAGCACAAATCCTTGCGGTGAACAGCCGTTGGGGGCGTGGGCGGTGTGCAACTTGGGCGCGATGAATCTCACGGCATTTGTCCACGAAGACGGAACGATGGATTATGACGAACTGGCAGCAATAACCAAAGTGGCCATCCGCGCGCTGGACAATGTGGTGGATGCAAACTACTACTTTTTTGCAGAAAACGAGAAGCAGCAAAAAGGCACCCGTCGGACCGGGCTTGGTACCATGGGGTTGGGGGATGCCATGATTAAAATGAAACTTCGCTATGGTTCGGAAGAAACAGCGTCAACGATTGAAAAAATCTACACTACTATCCGGGATGCAGCATATGAATCGTCGACCGAAATTGCCGCGGAAAAAGGTTCCTTCCCTATGTTTGACAAAGAAAAGTATCTGCAGGGCTGGTTTATTCAACGATTACCCGCATACATCCGCGAAGCCATTGCCCTGCATGGAACGCGCAACGCTGTTATTCTCACGCAGGCGCCGACCGGGACGACAAGCCTGCTGGCGGGTGTATCCTCTGGCATTGAGCCGGTGTACGACTTTGCGCTGATCCGTCGCGACCGGACAGGCGAACACACGATGTATCATCCACTTTTTCAAGCCTGGAAAAATGCGCATCCGAATGAACCCGTGCCGCCGTATTTTGTCTCGGCCAATGACCTCACGCCCGAGGAACACGTGCGGGTGCAGGCAATCATTCAAGAATATACCGACTCATCGATCTCAAAAACCGTGAATGCACCCAATGCGCACACGGTCGAAGACGTCAAAAAGCTCTACACCCTCGCGTACGACTTGGGGCTCAAAGGTGTCACCTACATGCGCGACGGCTCCCGGCCAGGGGTACTTTCCCATATTGAAGAGGAGGGAAAACAAGAACAAGCCCCGCAGAACCCAATCATTCGAAAAGAACCAACACCTGAAGAGGCGTGGGGAATTCGCCTGCGCAAACGCAGTGATGTGGGGAACGTGTACACGGCGCTGTATCATAACGCGGAGGGTCGGCCGGTGGAGATTTTTGTGACCGTCGGAAAATCCGGGGGTTATGTGGCCGGGGCCGCAGAGGTCACTGGACGATTGGCTTCACTTGCCCTGAAATATGGCGCGAGTCCGTACGAAGTGGCGGATGAACTCATTGGCATTACCTGCGGCACGCCGTATGGCGTCGGGCCAAAGGCGGTTCTCTCGATGTTTGATGCGGTTGGAAAATCCTTGGCCGAGTTTAGTCAGGAAAAACAAATGCAGCTTCCTTTGGAGACAAAGGTGGACGAGAAAAAAAAGGGCAATGGCGAAGCCAGGTACAGTACTGTACCTGGCGAGACCAGCTCAGAAGGAAATGGTGAACCTCATTCAGACGTAAATATTTATGCCGGCAATGGAAATGGGAATGGGCACGGTGTTAACACGGACAAAACGGTGACAGAGCCCAATCTAACGAATGAACCACCGGTTGCGTTGCAGTACACCACTGCCGCGTTCGGCGCCTGCCCCAATTGTGGAAGTCCTCTCATCGCACAAGAAGGCTGTGCCATTTGTATCAACCCCACCTGCGGCTACTCCAAGTGCGGATAAAGTCTGCATATTCCCCACATATTTGTGCTATGCTCTTATTATGATGAAAATGAAAATTTTTCGTTACAATGTTGTCATTCGGAAAGAAGACAAACACTACATTGCTGATGTTCCAACACTGGGAATTTCGGATTTCGGGGGAACCCTCGAGGCGGCAAAGAAAAATATCAAAGGCGCAATCGAGTGTCACATCGAGGGACTTATGAAGACGCATACAGCAATTCCTCGTCCTGACACTGATGATTATTACATCAGTACCACAGAAATCCACATTCCCTCTACTGCGCAATTCGCATAGTCAAACATGTCCAAGCTCGTCCCATTAAGGCCACGCGAAATCGAAGCTATTCTCCTCAAAAATGGATTTCAAATCAACTTTAGTAAAAGCAGTCATCGGCAATACTTTCATCATGAAACGGGCGCGCATACGACGATTCCATTTCACTCAAAAACGATACCTCTCGGAACACTTAGAAGTATCATTCGACAATCACAGCTTCCCATCGACTTTTTCAGAAAATAACAGGGGCCGCTCATCGGATAAGAAGGCTGTGCCATTTGTATCAACCCCACCTGCGGCTACTCAAAGTGCGGGTAATTATACCCACACGCGCTGGTCTCCAACCTCATATGCAATGCCCTTTCCAAAGCCATTGACCGCGGGAATCGCGCGATGGCCCAAAAGCGAAGCAGGTGCCAGCGTCCCGGGGCCGAATCGGTCGTTCACCGTATCAAGCGCCGCGTGCAGCTTATCTTGACGAACCTCGTCGAAAAAGAGCGGTTGGGTCAAAACGTCGTCATCGACAAGGTTATCGACGCTTATTCCAATCATCCGTACCGACCCCTCCCATTCCATGCGGGTAAACAGATTCCAACAAACCTCCGCAATCATCTTTCCATCATTCGTATGTGTGTGACGGGTCACGCGTTCACCCATGCCCCAATAAGGAGAACCGGAACACGGATCGGTTGTGGACCGCATCCAAAGGTGAATCGTGCGGCCGCGCTTGCCGTATTTCCGCAGGCGGTACGCCACTTGATACGCAAGGAGTTCGACCAAGCTTTGCACGACGCGCCGGTCAGTAACATCAGTAGGAAAGGTTTTCCGTTGCCCGACGCTTTTCGGGTCGTGCTCGTCATAGTAGGGAACGACCGGACTATGATCGATCCCGCGGGCGGCACGGTATAACCACGTCCCACGGACATGTCCGAACATCATGATAAGAACTGACAACGGAATCTTTTGAAGATCCGCAAACGTGCGGACGCCGACCGCATGCAGCCGCCGCTCGATAGCCGGCCCGATCCCACACATGTCGGTGAGAGAAGAACGACAAAGTGCATCGCTTACTGTATACACGTGGAACTGCGTCAGCCGCTGGTGGCACCGAGTGGGGGCTCCCCGCCGAGCGCCTGGACCGCACCAAGTCTGACTTGGCAGGGAAGCCGTCGGACGGGGGTGGCGGAGTGCCAGGACCCGGGGATGAGTAATAACCGTGAGGCCGTCTGGTTTGTGCATGCCTGACGCGAGTTTTGCCAACAGCTTATTCTCCGCAATGCCGATCGAACAGGAAAGCCAAGATCCGACTTCTGCTCGAATGCGCTGCTTGATCTCCTGCGCCAGACGAACCGCAACTGAAACACGTCCATCGATCGCCGCTGTGCAATCCAAAAACACTTCATCAATACTAAAAATCTCAAGAAAGGGCGTGTAGTCTTTGTAGATTGAAAGAAGTTGTCCTGACACCGCATGGTATTTTTCTAAATCACCATCCACGAGAATCAAATGAGGGCAAAACTGCCGCGCTTCATACACTGTCATGCCGGTTTTTACTCCCCATTGTTTCGCTTCAACCGACGCGGCCACAACGACCGTCCGATACCCTGGGCCCTGCGTCACGCCAATCGGTTTCCCCCGCAACGACGGATTGACCTGTTGCTCAACTGTGGCAAAGTAAGAGTTTTGGTCAATGTGGAAAATGACGCGTTGCATATTTATGTTGTCTCCATTGGAACGACACGATCCAAAATCCAGGAAAAAGAAACCGAGTCAAACCCAAGCCGGTACAAACTGCCGCGACTGACAACGGAGAAAAAATACCAAGGGACATTGCCTTGGCGGACTTTGTGTGTGAGCGTTACTTCTTGAATATGAAAGGCCCGCCCCCGCCAGCAGAAGAATTTGGGGATGAGTTTGCTTTTTGTAAAGACAACGCCGACATCAATGCGTTCGTCAATGGCTGTATCCACATCCCCACTTTAACCAAACAAAACACGAAATGTCAAGCGCCGCAGGCGCGCAGATCCTGAGCGATAGTCGAAGGATCAAGTATCACTTCTTTTCTTCGTGGCCGCCGAATTGGGCACGGAGAGCAGCAACAACTTTGGAGGAAAAGATTGGATGGTCTTGCGATTCCTCCCGTTTTTTGAGCGCCAGTTTGATGCTGTCAACATTCACCTGAACCGATTCGGCTTGCTCAATGGCCCACCGGCCAGTCTCTCCTCCACCAACATATCCTTCGATCCTTTCAAGCGACGGATCTTTCTTCAACGCTTTTTCCAAAAGCTCCAGCAACCATGAGCGAATAACGCTTCCATGATTCCAAGTTCGGACTAATGCGTGAAGATTCACGTCATATGGCGCATGTTTGATCACATCCAGTCCTTCACCATATGCTTGGAGGAGTGCGTATTCCATGCCGTTGTGGATCGTTTTGACATAATGCCCGGCACCTGCCTCACCAACATACAGATAGCCGTCGGGCGCGGCAATTTTTTGAAGGAGAGGTTCCACTTGATCGTAGGCCGATCTCTCTCCACCCACCGTCAAGCACGCCCCATGCTGCGCGCCTTCCAACCCCCCGCTTGTGCCGATATCAAGAAAGTGGATCCCTTTTTCTTTACACAACTCAAACCGAAGCTTCGAATCTTTATAGTCGGAATTGCCGCCATCAATCACCATGTCGCCCTCGGACAATGTTGGGAGGAGATCATCGAGGACGACATCCACTGGTTTGCCTGCGGTGACCATAATCCACACCATACGCGGAGAAGAAAGTTTCAGCGCAACATCGGTCATAGATGCAGCGGCTTCTGCGCCAAAAGATTCTGCTTGCTTCAACGATTCAGGCGACCGGTTGAACACAACCACACGGACACCCTGTTCAACCAGGTGCTCGACAATAAGAAGTCCCATCCGCCCAAGACCGACAAAGCCCAATTCCATTACGTTTCCTCGCGTCCCTTTTTCAAAACCCGCGCATACCATAAAAGTTCATCCAGCATTTTGTCGACCCGTTCGATATATGCCTCATCCAATAGTTTCCCGTTCTCATCAAATTTTTTGCCCATCTCTCCAAAATACACCGCATGGCGAATTGGCACCATGTGTAGTTCGATCGCCACCAAACGCAGTTGTTCGATCATCCGCACTCCGCCCATCTGACTACAAGAAGTTCCAACGATCCCGATTGGCTTATGCAGATATTCGTCGTATAAATAATCCAGGGTATTTTTCAACACGCCAGGAAAACTATGATTGTATTCCGGAGAAACGACGATCAGGCCATCAGCACGCTGCATGGTTTCTGACCATTGTTTAGCCGCGGGCAGTTTTTCATGCTCTTCCTCATAAAATGGCAGCCCCATGGTGCGCACATCCAAAAGTTCGGACTGGATCTTTTTGGCTTGAATTTGACTGATGACAAACTGCGCCACGTTCCCGCTCTTCCGCTCTGCACGCGAACTTCCCAAAAGCACAGGGATAAAAAGCGGCCGATCCATCGTTTCTCTATGATACACTAAGACACAACCATGCTGCCCCGACGTAAGACGGTCTTCGTCCTCCTTGCCGCCGCGATTGTCGCCGCTGACCTTCTATGGAACCAATTTTCAATGATTCGGCCGCGCGTGTATCAGCTATGGCAGTGGACCGCACCGCAAGTGGGATTTCCTGTCAACAATCTCTCGTCGGAGAAATACCTCTCCTCGATCGAAAACGCAACCGGTGCATTTGAAGTCGCGCCGGATCGACCGATCTTTCTCAATCGAACTGTCTCGATCTCTCCTCAATCGTATGCGAGCGCGGGTTTTGATTCCGATGTTTTAGGAACAACGACGCCAGAGGCGCAGGAAAAGAAATGGATTGAGGTGGATATATCCAAACAACATCTCTACGCACATGAAGGAGACAAGGTTGTGTTTGACTTCCCGGTGTCGACTGGAAAGTGGGCGCCAACACCTGAAGGCGAATTCCGCATTTGGATCAAACTTCGCTATCATCGGATGATCGGCGGGTCAAAAGACCTGGGAACATTTTATGACCTCCCGAATGTTCCATACGTGATGTATTTCTATCAAGGATATGGATTCCACGGAGCATACTGGCATAATAATTTTGGGCAACCCATGAGCCACGGATGTGTGAACATCAGTATCCCCGACAGCCGCAAACTCTTTGAGTGGGCAGGGCCAACCATGGGACTAGATGAGACGCAAGTGAAGCCCACACCAGACAACCCCGGCACCCGCGTGGTTGTTCACTCGTAAGGGTGATTTGGGATTACACAAAAAGAAGGGCGGTCACGAGTCCTGCGGTAACCACAATGGTGATTTCGGTTGCAATGACCAAACCAAGGATAATATTCATGTTCTATCTCCTTCCTGAACAGTATTCATCTAAGACCCATAGTATATAATATTTCCCCCATTTTGTCAAATCCACCTTGCCTTCCCATTGCGTATGTATGGTAAGATAAATCTTCATCCAAAAGGAGATTTTTGTGGCTCGTTCGGGCTTTTTCTTCTGCACACGGGAACTGCATACAATCAAAAAAATCGACCTTCTCGACATTACCGCCGAGGTGCAAAATGCGGTGACAGCATCACGCATGCATCATGGGCGTGTCTTCGTTGATGCACTCCATACCACTGCGGCAATCTGCCTCCAAGAACATGAGGAGGGATTAATTCATGATATGCGCCAAGCGTTCCGACTATTGAAAACATCGGTGAGTAGCGTGGGGGCATTTCTCCACGACAAATCGCACGCGCACGGAAGCGCAAATGCAGTGGCGCATTTGATGGCCATGGTCTATGGTTCAACGGTCTCTCTTTCTCTTGTTGATGGGAAACTGATGCTTGGGCGGTATCAAAAGATTTTCTTTGTTGAGTTTGATGGTCCTCGGCCCAGGCCGTCTGATGGCCGCGAAGACTTTCCTCCCCGTCAGTTCGCGGTGACGATCATAACTGCGCTACAATAAAGGCATGCGTCAAACATTCTCTCTTCCTGCGTCTGTTGATCATGCACTGAAAACCCTCACTGATGCGGGCTTCCACGCGTACGTTGTGGGTGGCGCCGTCCGTGATCTGTTGCGCGGACATACTCCGAAAGACTGGGACGTGACAACCAACGCCACACCAGAACAAATCATGAAGCTTTTTCCAAATGCGCACTTGGACAATGCGTTCGGGACTGTTGGGGTTCCGCTTAAATATCTTGGCGAGAAGAAAAATACGGGTGTTTTGGAAATCACGCCATTTCGGACCGAAGGGCCATACCAAGATTTTCGTCGACCATCGTCCGTAAGCTGGGGAAAAACCATTGAAGAAGATCTCGAGCGCCGCGATTTTACCATTAATGCCATGGCGTTCTCTCCCATACACGAACTCGTGGATCCGTTTGGCGGGAAAACAGATCTTCACCATGCCATTATCCGCACGGTGGGAAAGCCGCATGACCGGTTTTCTGAAGACGCGCTGCGCATGCTGCGCGCAGTACGGCTGCACATTCAACTGGGATTTACCGTTGATCCAACGACCCTCATGGCCATCAAAGAAAATAGCCACCTGCTGCGCTACATTTCTGGCGAGCGGATTCGTGATGAGTTGCTCCTCATGCTTAAGGCAGATTTGAATCTGTGCGCGGAAGGATTCTCCCTTATGCGCGATCTTGGCATCCTCACCATCATTCTGCCCGAACTGGATGCCGCGTTTGCGCAAAAACAAGCCCGGCATCATACATGGGATGTGGGCAAGCACAGCATTGAGTCACTGCGTCACTGCCCATCAAACGACCCGGTTGTCCGCCTGGCAACGCTCTTGCACGACATTGGCAAACCCGCGGTGGCAAAGCGCGTGTCCTCCGAACTGGTGACGTTTTTCAACCACGAGGTGGTCGGAGTACCCATTGCGCGGAACATATTAGACCGCCTGCATGTATCGAAAAAAGACCGCGACCGTATTCTTAACCTTATTCGCTGGCACCAATTTTCTGTGGATGAATACATTACCGATGCCGCAGTCCGCCGATTCATTGCCCGCGTGGGGCCCGACAATATTGACGACATGATTGACCTGCGCATCGGCGACCGGCTGGGCGGGGGGTGTAAAGAAGCAGAATCGTGGCGCCTTAAGCTTTTTCGAAAACGGCTCTGGGAAGTTCAACATCCACCACCCACGGTGGCAGATTTGGCGATTGACGGAAATGACGTGATGAAAATTCTCGACCTCAAACCCGGACCACAAGTAGGTGCGGTTTTGAAAGAGCTGTTCGAAGAAACTGTGGACGAACCAAAGAAAAATAATCGGGAGTATCTTTTGCGGCGATTAGAAACAATTCTGAAAGGAAAATAGAAGTTAATGTCGTGGTTGGTTGGATTTGGGTAAGGAGGCTCTCATAATGAGAATCCCAAGAATTAATACACTAGATGACATTATAATCTTTCCAGATGAATACGTTCGTGCATCCGCATCTCTCACTGCTTGCCGCTGCCTATCCACATCTATGTAGTGCTGAGCTATGATATTAAGTGCTTCTTTTACATCTGTTCGGTCTCGAGTTGTATCTTCGCCTAAACGAACCTTCGCAAGAAATTGGTCTCGTTGAACGATAGATTGGGGAAGCTTGTCTTCTAAAGAAAGAGGATTCGCACGTCGAGCTTGACCTTGCACAAATTTCTCCTCAAGAATCACCCCCAAAGTTGAGACTGCAGAGAGACTAAAAGTCACTGTAGCTGCTTTATATATAAACATCCGGCGATTAAAAGCCGGTCGTTCTTGTTTCACACCCAAATCCTACTACAAACCATCTCAACTATCAATTATAACCGCCCAGGATTGACACCCCCGAGGTGAACATCACTGGACACCTTGGTATATATTCCTGGAAAAATATCTTTTATGGCCTTGCTTCTTCATGCTTTGTTTGATACGATACATCGAATCTCAACGAGAGAAGAGACATGCGTCGATTTCTGCCATTTGTCACTGATCATTACTACCATATTTTTAATCGGAGTGTGAATAAACAACCAATCTTCCTTCAAAGACCGAATTACCAGCGATTCATTGATATTATCCGTTTTTACAAAGTCGCAAAACCACCCTGCCGATTCTCAAGATTCCTTGATTTACCGCAGAGAGACCAGATTGCCGTCATCGAAGCGCTCGCGCTCGCCAAGCCGAGTGTTTCTGTTCTGACCTACTGCATCATGCCAAATCACTTCCATCTTTTAGTTCGACAAGAGCAAGATCGGGGAATTTCAAACATGGTGAGCGTCATTCAAAATAGTTATGCAAAGTATTTCAATATTAAATACGGCAGAGTTGGTGCATTTTGGCAAGGGCCATTTAAAGCAGTTCTCGTCGAAGATGACGAACAACTTCTCCACGTCAGCCGGTATATTCATTTGAATCCCTATACGTCGGACATCATCCAAAGGAAAGAAGAGATTTTTACATATCCTTGGTCGTCAATCGGAGAGTATGTTGGGACAAAAGAAGGTGAGTTTTGTAGAAAAGAAGAGATTGTTTCTCACTATCGTTCTCCAGAGGAATACGCTGAATTTATTCGCGATCGAGCCGACTATCAAAAAAGATTAAAAGAAATTGAATATCTCTTCCTTGAATAACCGAGGTATCCAGGATCGTTCACCCCCGAGGTGGCGACACTGGTGGAATAGTACGTTCTTGCCACCAAACCAAAAGCGGTGTCGCGATGAAAAGCGACGAGTAGGTACCCGTCACGATACCGATGAGGAGCGCGACCACGAACCAAAAGATGTTCGTGCCGCCAAACAATAACAAGCCGACAAGAACAAAGACGACGGTGAGTGAGGTTGTGATCGACCGATTCATCGTTTGCAAAAGCGAGACGTTTGCAACCTCGGCAAATGATGCTCCCCTGAATTTCTTCAAATTCTCTCGTATCCGGTCCAACACCACAATAGAATCGTGCACCGAGTAGCCGATCACGGTCAACAATGCCGTCACAAATAACGTATCAATCTCCACCCCCCACACCTTGCCAAAAATCGCAAACGCGCCCACCACCACGAGGACGTCGTGCACTAATGCGATGATGGTACACACCGCAAACCGAAAGGACGATGCCGGGCGGGGCACGGTGCGAAATGCCCACATGATGTAGCCCAAAATCGCGATGCTCGCAAACACAACCGCACGGCTTGCATTGCGTGCCAGTTCGGCTCCAATCGTCGGCCCCACCAACTCGAACCTTTGTTCTGTCACGTTTCCACCTATCTCCCCAACTTTTGCAAACAGTGTTTGCTTTTGCGCGTCTGTGACGTCTTTGCCGCGGATGAACACCGACTGTTTTCCGGACGATTGGACCGTCACCCCCTCGATCCCACTCACACGGGCACGCTGTGTTACATCGTCGATGGACACCGGTTGTTCGGTTTCAATTTCGAGCAAAAACCCGCCGGTAAAATCAATGCCAAACCGCAAACCAAAGAAGGCAGTCGCCGCAACACCACTCAAAATAATGGCGACGGAAAAAAGAAAATAGTAGAACCGTTTACCGACGAGATCCATGTGATACCTCCAAAATATGCGCGACGAGTTCTGCCTCGTAGCGCTCGAGCTCTTCTTTCGAACGCTTTGCGAAAGCAGGAATGTGGAAGGCTAAAAACTCAGCCGCTTCATCATCATTTTTTTTCTTCATTGCAAGAACCGTCCATGTTTTTTGGTCATCGAATGAGAGCTGAGACAGCACCCAATCGAGAAAATGATTGTCGATCAGTTGTTCGCATTTTGCCTCGATGAGTTTTGTCTCATCATGCGGCAAACCGAAAGAAGTAATCGCGCGTTTGAGTTTTTTCATCCTTGTCCTTTCTCCATCCTGACTCCAAGATCAATAGGGCCAAGTGGAATCGTATCACTTGGGTCATCCAAAAACAGTATCAAAACCGGTCCCTTCCTGGGACCGGATGCGATATTCAATGCTTCCATTACTTCAGGTGAACCGCCGAACGACTTGCCCGTCCATTCCGCAGGACCGGAATCGCCCAACACGCCGACGACTGCTTGGCCCGTGCGCTGATTCAATACAATCATCTTGCGGTACTGAAACCAATGATAAAGTTCGCGGCTGCGTTCATGCCACCCCGGAGCAAGAAATGTTTGCGCGACCACGTACCACCGTTCGCGCTCACTATCCTTCGTGGTCATGGCCGCTTTGCTGGACGCAAAATACCCCCACGCACCGAGGCCAGGTGCGACACCAGAATCATAATATTTTGCCCAATCATCTCTGTTTTCCATATGTTCAGCTAACGAATCACCTGGGTAGCGGTACAAATGCTGTTCGCCACCCATCCACCCCCATGTTTTGTTGAGTCTGTTCCCACCCAATTCTGCCACCGCGGAGACGGGCAGGATTTTTGAGAGAAGCAGGGTAACGGTTTGCTCTTCCCCTTGTGTTAAATGATGATCCAATGTCGGGAGCAATATCCCCAACGCTTCTTTTGCCCGCTCTTTTGCCATGGTTTGAAATTCCGCTTCTGAGAAAAGGAGACGCCGTTCGACTCCAACCTTTCCGGCCGGTCCGATGCCGACGAACGGTGTAACCATGAGCAAGCTTGCAAGGGTTGTGCCTGCAATCAAACGGCGCAAAGATAAGCGGACATCGTCCCATCCAAGTTCCTTTGTTTTGAGCCATCGAATAAACTTCCGGTGTCGCTTTTCAATGTCTTTCTTTTGTTCAGTGAAAAGCTTGTCGAACGAGCGAAGCAATTCTTTCGCTTGTTCCGACAGTTCTTTTTGCTGTCTTTGGAAAAAACGGCGTTTCCCTTTCAAAAATGTTTGGGCATCATCCGCAATTTCAGTAAAAGATTCTTGCATGGGCAGGATCGTTTCTTACACGCGCAAAAACAGACGCACTAACGTCCGCGTCACCACAATGGCGGTAAACATCGAGACCAAAATACCAATGGCAAGGGTAATGGCAAATCCGCGGATCAATCCAGTCCCAAATTGGAACAAAAGAAATGTGGTGATGAGACTCGACACATTCGAATCGCGGATAGAGGACCATGCCCGTTCAAACCCCAACGCAACTGCACGGCCCAATGGTTGTCCCCACCGCCGCTCTTCGCGAATGCGTTCAAAAATAAGGATGTTTGCATCCACGGCCATGCCGATAGATAAAATAAACCCGGCCACACCCGCGAGCGTCAACGTCACGGGCCAAAGCTTAAACAGCGCCAAAACCACGAGGCTATATAAACACAGTGCAAGATCAGCGAGCAATCCCATGCGGCCATAGGAAAAGACCATGAAGAGCATGACAATAAGAAAACCGATAGCTCCTGCAATCACGCTCTTGCGCACTGTTTCTGCCCCCAACGTTGGCCCAACCTGCCGCTGTTCCACCACTTTCATCGGCACAGGAAGAGCACCTGCACGCAGCTGTACAGACAGCGCTTTTGTTTCAGTGGCCGTCAGGCTCCCTGAGATGACTGCGCGGCCCGATGGATCGCCTGCTAACGATGGCTGAATAATGGGGGCGGGATTCATTAAGGCTTCGCCGTCTAAAAACATGGCTAATGGTTTATTGACGTTTCTGCGCGTCACATCGGCAAATGTTTTTGCCCCATCACTTGTAAATTCCAAATTCACGACCGGCTTGCCAGTTTTGGAATCAAACCCGGGGTCTGCGCGCTTGAGTTCCGCTCCAGTCAAACCTGTCGGGAGCGTATTCGAAATACTGACGTATTGGGAAGACTGCCCCAACAGTATATCTCGAGCTGATGGTGTAGCGGTTGCAGAAGGAGTCGCGAATGTTGTTGCGTCATTGAGTTCGCGAAATTCCAACTGCGCGGTGCGACCAACCAGCGTAATCGCTTCTTCCACATTCACCACTCCTGGAAGATCCACTAATACGCGATATTGGTTTCCCACCACGGCCGTTTGGATGACTGGTTCGGTGACGCCAAAAAAATTAATGCGTTTGTCAATGACGTTTTTTGCCGCTTCCAGCGCATGCACCCGATCCTCCGCTGCAACCTTCGCCATGTCGGCTTCAAACACCACGTGTGCCCCGCCTTGCAAATCAAGGCCTTTCCGAAATGAAAGGTCGCGCGTCCACCAACGGTTGAAGACATAGAAATCCACCGAATATCCACCAACCGTGGTATCAACTGACCAACCTCCAACGGAAAATTTCAGGGGAACTTTGGGGAGGTCAATAAGAATCGCCGCAATGGTTAAAAAAAGAACAAGCCAGATCGTCCATCGCGGCCTCATGGTTGCCATTGTAGCATGAGAGGTAGACCTTGCTTACAGAGCCTGGAGTTGCTGAAGTCGTTCTTGCAAAAGTTTTCCTGCCATCGTCGGGACTTTCAAATGACGCCGACGTGCAATTTTTTCGACTGCTTTTTGAATGTGCTCGTCGACACGGATTGGGAGAACGCCAATATAGACCGATTGTAAATTTTTTGCAAACTTCACATCTTTCGCTTCTTCCCACGCGTAGTCAGTTGAATCATGCGTATCCCAAAACTCCGCCTCTTCTGGGATAGATTTGAATGTTGGGACTGGTCGTTTCTTTTTCATTGTACTTTTTTTCTGTAAAACATTTTTTCTTTATTTGTTGATGCTCGCGCAGTCACTACATAGTAACTATCTCTGCCCCGACTTACAAGAAATACTGTAACGTACTTTCCAGACCACGCGCGGCCGACAACACGAATCTTTTGACGACCGGCCCTCGTGACGACATTTCTTTCGCTCGAACAAATCTCTTCGACCTCATCTTGGGTAATAACATGGCGCACGATATGCACCGTGTTCCAATCATCCCAGATAAGTCTACGTATGATCATTATACTACGAGGTCGCTACGTTATTACCATTGTCTCCGTCGAATATATTCCTTCGGATAGCCGCAAGGGAGACAACCTGAGGAAAATAACTTCCTGGTTCGGGGCGTCCACCTCTCGGACGAATCCCATTTTGGAGAATACTCACTAGTTTGTCTTCATCTGCGACAAAACAAAAAACGAGATTACCTCCTTCGTTGAATTCTGGAAGGACTCTCATAGACTCTTCAGCATTTATGCGTTGCTCAACCATCATATACTCAAATTATAACAAAAATCCAGGAGATATTCAAACTATAGGACAATCAATATTCTATCAAACAACCACTCATCTACTTAAGTTTATAATTTCGGATCGGTCACCCCCGAGGTGATCATCACTGGGCACCTTGGTGATTCCAGGAGGAATTTTTCCATCTTGACGGAGGATAAACGGCGTGGTAGGGTAGGGGTTGCACGATAATTATTGAACGATGTGGGGAAGCAGGGTGAGATTCCCTCGCAGTGCCGCTACTGTAAGGTACGTTCAGTTTACATGAACGTACTAAAGCCAGAAAACCATATTGTTCTGAAAGGCTCTTATGCCGACAGAGCGAGCACTCACCACTACTCCTGCGTACGATCCCGACCTCGATCGCGCGTACCATCAAGAACTACTCAAAAGCCTCCCCACCAATGAAGCGACTCGTTTCACTATTCAAAACACAGCGTGTGGTTTCGAGGCCTTGGGCGCTGAAGTTACATTCAAACCACGCATGTTTTACTACACCATCGAAACATGGACGAATGGCGAGCTTCGTCTTTTCCCTTCTTGGGACAAAAGACACACCCCGGCTCTGCTTGCATTTGAACATGCGGTGAAAAAAAACGAGGCTGACCCCCGAAAATACGCAAAACACGTCGCTGAACTTGAAGGGATGCATCGTCTGGAGAAAGAGATTGTATTGGCCGCAGCAGGCTCAACGTATCTTTTGATGAGCCCCAGAGATCCTGACATTGCCGAATATGCTCATATATCGAAAATTTGGGTTGGCATTGTTTCCTTTGTCGATGACATTGCAGCCGTCCGTGTTCTTGATTTACCTATTCAAACAACGCTGTCCGACCATCAACGCATCCTTGATCTCCTTGGTGAACGGAGGCTCGCATCTCTACTCCAAACCCCAAACGATTTTGTCCGCACTCCTATTGTTTTCCACCGCGATGCGAACCAAAAAACCCCAAAGCAAATCATTGAAGTCATTCAAAGAGTCACGCATCTCCCTGACGACACAGAGACGCTCGTCCATACGCTTATGGAACCACCGAAGCCGCCTTCGCGGCTCGCATTCCAGTACGCGCACGAGATGTTTTCTCTCCAATACGCAGGCGTGTCCAAAGATAAACTTTACGCTGTTTTCGACAACTACCTCAAAGCCCATTACGCATCGCTTGCTCCGACTGAACGTACCGGTATCTTTGCGACCGCGTCATGGGAGGCGTTTTACCGATACGGACGACCGCTTGAGCTTTGGATCTGTGGAGGAGGACACCGGACACAAGGAATACAAACGGCAATAGAGCAAATTCTGGACTCGATCAATGAAGGATTGGACCTCGAGGAAAACACCCGCTGCCCGAATGAACATTGCCGCTGGTCGGGATGGAAGGATTTGAAAAAAGGAGAACACTGCCATCATTGCGGTTTGAAACGTGTATGTTGAAACCTACCCCGAACCATCCATGAGGGCGGTTTCATCGCCGATAACCATCACGCGTGGAGAAGCCAACAGCCGCATGATAAACGGGTCGCGGCGGCGTTTGCGGAACACAAACTCATCTTCAGACATCGGCGTGTAGTTCACCGCACTGCCTTTACGGTTCTCTTCTTCGCGAATAAGCAGTCCTAACTCAGGCAACACAATATCACCGACGATAAAAATATTCACATCATCCGGCTCAACGTCCTTTCCAAGGACGTATCCGAGCGACAAGATCGCATACTTTACTTTTCCGAGTTTCATGCGATTGGCAAGAATCTTTGCCCCAATGCCGTTGGATTTGGCCACCAACCGGACAAGCTCTGGAAAGAAGATGTAACCCGTCTGCACGTTGTAGTACCTTCGGTTTGCGCGCCACTCGCTTTTTAAGAGTCCTTCTTTTTCCAGTCGCGCAAGTTCTCTCCGAACCGCATTAATTTCCTCTTGAGTTCGCCGTACAATTTCACGCACATGGAACATTTCTCCGGGGCACGAGAAAAAAAGGGTCAAAACCTTTACCCGAACCTTTGAAATGAAGAATGTCTCAAGCATGCCAGCAAAAACTTTCTGGGCAGCTTGGTTATATCACGTCAGTCAACATGACTGATAACACATCAGTCAATATGACCGAGCACGGTGGTCAACAACAATCTACTCTATTGTAACAGCGTTGCCAAGTGGCAGTGTTTCGACCCAAATCTTTCCTGGATAAAATTTGATTTCGCTCCCATCATCATCCATAAAGATCGTTCGTGCCTCCCGATTCTCTTTCTCCCACGTGCCCTCGATGACCTTTCCTCCTTGAAAAATTTTCGCAGGTTCGGTTCCGATCGTCCCATAGAGCAAATGAACATTTCCTGGATAGCCATCGTTTGCCGGCGCTTCGGTCTGGAATTGAATGATGACGACCGACGCTTCAATCTGCTCTTTCGTGAGCGCATCCTCGTGCGCTCCTCCACCCATGGTGCGAAGATACGCATTTTTCGCAGGATCATACGTCCAACTCACATCAAAGTCTTTGTAGCCGTCCCAAAAACCGAAATTGACTTTTTGCGGAGCGTCGCCAACTCTTGTATCACTTTCTTTCAAAAACTTCCATGGCTGAAAGGCTTCATCCCATTTCACTCCTTTTTTATCCTTTTCGGTAAGATCGCGTTTTTTGCCAATATCCCAAAGTTTCTGGAGATCCGCGAACATGGTGTGCTCTGTCGCAACCCCGCGGCTATAATCACGCCAAAAGGTTGGGTATCCAATATTGAATTGGTTCAAATCGTTATAATCTTCCCACCCGTATTCCCCAATCTGACCTAATGCATCTGCTTTCGCGCCATTTCCACACCCTGATCCTGTCGGCGCATCGCAGTTTGCTCCGCCCACGTGTGCATACAGCGGGTTCTTCCCGTACTCTGAAATCCAATCCAAAAAGAACGTCCGTGCACTCCGCACGGGACCAACAATAATCTCTTCCGCCCCTCCTTCGCAGTAGTACACCGCCAAAAAGCGCGTGATCCCACCCTCGGCAACCGCCTCATACACCACATCCGCAAGATTCAATCCAAATTGCGGCCGGGCGTCCAGGTGATTTTCAATCATAACCCCCAACGGCCGCCGCTTCTCCCACGCTTCTTTTTCCTTCTTCGTTTGCAAGCGTCCGTTCAATGGACACATCTCGGTCCGTGGTTCACCGGTCCGGGTGAATTTTTTCTCGGCAAGTCCAAGATTTATCGGCATCATGAGGTTCGTTGAAGATCCGCGGATGTTTCGAAAGAGCGCGTACGAGACGCCTGTCGAGGCAACATACAACCCCAGGGCGACTGCAATCAATAAAAAGAATCGTTTCTTTGGCGTCATGATTTTCCTTTGGGCGGCTTGACCGATTCCTTGACAGCCCGTTCTTCTTCTTTCGATAAAGGATGCAAACTCCCATGTCCTCCTACGACCGGCTTTGCGTAAAAGCGCGTTCCGGTTCTTGAATGGAGACTGCTCATAATAATTCCTGTCTTTTCTCCATCTAACACAGAGAGAGCGAAACTTTGATCCCCACCAGTCTCACCCACAAACGGGTTGAACCGGACAAACCCAACGTGCTGTACAAAACCCTTCATTTCATCGCGGATTGCCGCAATATCATCCTTCGCCTGTGCAATCTCTTTTTTCCGATCACCCTCGGCGCGGACAAGTGCCGTCAACACATCCTCCAACGTCTCCCCTGGCCGCTTTACCAATTGCCGGTAATGCCGCACTGACCGCATGAGCAACAGGGTAAGCACAGCCAACCAAACCAGTAAGCTTAGTCCAAAAAGGAAAACGACAGAGATCCACCATTCAGTCAATATGTCGCTCATCCTTTGATATCCTTCACACTATCACAGGGAAATTCTTTCTGTCAATGTGGACTTTACTTGAACAAACGGCGTGGCCGTGGTTTAATACACCTATGCCCAGAAAGACCAGGAGAGAGAAGGAGCGGGTGGAAACACGTCATACAGTGTTTGTTCCAACTCTCAATCTAACCAGCGTCCCTCCCTCCACCATACCGATGAAGACAACATCCGCAGTTTTACTCCCTCAAGATGAAGCGGCCGCGATCGGAGGAGATATTCGAAAAACACTCCTCTTGACGGTCTTTGCTATGATAGGAGAGATTCTGCTCCTGTTTGGAGTATTGCAAGGGAGGTGAGAAACGATGCAGCGACAAGGATATTGTGTCCGATGTAAGAAAATGATTGATATCAAAGACGGTCAGGTGGTTACGTGGCCAAACGGCCGACGGGCGCTTAAGGGGACATGCCCCAACTGTAACACAGGCGTGAACGCGATTCTTCCAAAGAACGCCTAACGTTTTCACAGCCTCCCCTTTTGGTGGAGCAGGTCGTCTGCCCTTCGCCGAAAGGGGAGGTTTTGTGGAATTTAAATCTCCTCCTCGAGCTTGCGGTACTGGAGGGCTTCGGCAATATGGGACGGTTCGATATCCTCGCTCCCGGCTAAATCGGCAATAGTACGGGAAACACGTAAGATTCGATGGTAGCCGCGGGCAGAAAGATGCAGCCTGGCAATCGCCATGCGCAACAAATCCATCGCCTCAACCCCCAACACACAAAAGCGTTGAATCTCTTTTGTCCCCATCTCTCCGTTTGCCGTGATGGGCAAATCGGCAAACCGCTCGGTTTGTATGTCCCGCGCGTGCTGCACCCGCATACGGATTGAAGCGGACGATTCTGCCTGGGCCGACGGCGCGGTCAGCTTTTCTTTTTCCACTGCCGGCACATGCACATGCAAATCAATCCTATCCAGAATCGGCCCCGACATGCGCCGTTGATAGCGGCTAATATGAGCCGGTGTACATCGGCATTCTTTTTCCGGATCGCCCAAATGCCCGCATGGGCAGGGGTTTGCCGCGGCAACAAGCATAAATTTGGTGGGGAAACGCAGCGTGCCCGCGGCGCGCGAAATGGTAATCATTCCATCTTCGATCGGTTGCCGCAATGTTTCAAGAACGTACCGGCTAAACTCGGGGAATTCATCCAAAAATAACACACCCCGGTGTGCCAAACTAATCTCGCCCGGCCGCGGATGGTTGCCGCCGCCAACCAATCCAACATGGCTTGCGGTGTGGTGCGGCGAACGAAATGGACGGGCCTGCACAAGTGGAACATCGTGTGATAACAGTCCGGCAATGCTGTAAATGCGCGTCACTTCAAATTGTTCTCCCCTGGTCATCGTTGGCAGAATCGATGGAACAGCCCGCGCCAGCATCGTTTTTCCAGCACCCGGGGGCCCTTTCAAAAATATATGATGGCTACCTGCGCTTGCTATCTCCAATGCGCGCTTGACCGCCTCTTGCCCGCGGATATCGGCAAAATCGTGTTCGGTCACCGCATCTATTTGTGGAAGGGAAACCGGCGGGTGAGGGACAATTGGTTTCGACCCATTGAGGTGATAAAAAAGGTCGGTGATGTTTTCAATGGGGAAAACCTGAATGTCTTCAACCAATGCCGCTTCTTTGACGTTCACAGCGGGCAGGAAAATCCGCTTGAATCCACGATCGTGCGCCATCATGGCAACCGGCAACACACCATTCACGTGCCGCAAGCTCCCATCCAACGAAAGCTCCCCCAACACCAGTGCATCGGACAAATCAACCTCAAGATCACCATGTGCAATTTGGATCCCCAACGCAATCGCCAGGTCGTAGGCCGGACCAACTTTGGGCACATCGGCGGGTGCCAAATTCACGACAATCTTATGGGTGGGAAAAGAAGCGCCTGCATTCTTGAGTGCCATCCGAACGCGTTCTTTTGATTCTTCCACCGCTTTATCCGGAAGTCCGACAATCTCAAATCGCGGAAGCGAGGCTTTCAGGATGTCCACTTCCACCGTAATGGGAATACATTCCAATCCAACCGCAGCCGCACTCGTGATCTTCGCCAACATATGTTTTCAATGATGAATATCGCAAACCTGCAATGCGCCGGTTAACCACGCGCGGCCGTCGCGGACAAGCAGCTCATCCGCTTCTTTCGGTCCCCAACTGCCTTGTGGATACAATACGACCGTCCTTTTTGTTTTCCGGCTACCGAGCATCGGCGTCACAAACTTCCACGACGCCATAACCTCGTCAAGATGCGGGAACAACGACTGGTCGCCGTGCATCGCATCCAAAAGAAGCGTATCGTACGCCTCGTGTCCGTCAGCCGACGGATGCTTGTAGCAATAATTCATCTCGACTTGCTGCAAATCACGCCCATGTCCCGCCCGTTTGACATTCAAACGCAGCGCAATGCCTTCGTCGGGTTGAATGCGCAGTGTCAAAATATTCGTCTCGTCATTGTCCGCGTGTCCAAAGAATTTTTGCACAGGCTTCCGAAATTGAATCGACACCTCTGTGACATCTCGCGCTAACTTCTTTCCAGTGCGGACATAAAAAGGGATATCGTTCCACCGTGGCGTATCCACAAAAAGCTTGAGGCTAACAAACGTTTCGGTTTTCGAGGATGGATGAATATTCTCCTCGCGCGTATATCCGTCATACTGTCCAGAAACCACCCAGTCATCAACGTGAGGGCCCCCTCCTTTTAACTTCCGGAGCACATCCAATCGTGCCGTACGCAGATCGTCCGGCTGTAATGTTTTTGGTTTTTCCATGGCAATGTGCGCCAACAACTGTAAAAGATGATTCTGCCCCACATCGCGCAGTGCCCCGGTTTTATCATAAAACGCCCCGCGCGCGCCCACCCCATCATCTTCTGCAACGGTCATCTGCACATGATCGATAAATTCATGGTTCCACAAAGGTTCAAACATACCGTTCGCAAAGCGAAATGCCAAAATGTTTTGCACCGTTTCTTTGCCAAGATAATGGTCAATGCGGTAAATTTCGTCTTCATGAAAAATCTTTTGCAGACGATTATTCAGCTGCATCGCTGATTCGAAATCAGTGCCAAATGGTTTTTCGATCACAACGCGCGTCCACACTCCTTTTTTCCGCATCGGCAGTTCGCAATGCTCAATGTGATCAAAAATCGCTGCATAATATTCCGGCGCAACGGCAAGGTAATACAGTTTCGATCGCGGTTTTTTGACATCGTCCCGACCAATAAGTGTGCATAGATTGTCGTAGTCCCGCCGTTTCGAAAAATCCAGTTGTTGATACTCAATCAACGATGCAAATGATGACCACTCCTGTTCTTTCAATGAAGAACCGAAATACTGCTTGATCACGTCTCTGACAAGCATGCGGAACGCGTCATTCGTCAGCTCGCGCCGCGCAATTCCAAGGATACGAAAATCTTTTGGGGTGTATTGATCTTTGTATAAATGAAAAATGGCGGGAAATAGCCGCGTGGTCGCAAGGTTTCCAGTCGCCCCAAAAATGATGAGTGTGATTGGCGTCAGTGGTGTTGCGTTGAGTGGCATAGGTTATAGAGCAGTCTTTAACGGCAAGCAATACAGCGTGTATTCGTCCGCAGTGACACCATTTAAGTATAACCCTTCAACCACCACAATCAACGAAATTTTGTCGATTGATGCTCCGCCACGAACGAAGTGTTTTGGGGCATCAATATGTGTTCCCCCATGACTTCCGATGGTGATGCTCGTGACATTCGCTCCATCTTTCTCAATGGTCTTGATTCTCTTTAACATCAACGGCTGTTCATTCCTCCATGTGGGGGTTTTTGCTGACAATGGAATGGTGATATCAATGAATGGCATACGGCAAGTATAATATCATCATGCAGATGCCTTGGCACCATCCTCCAACGAAGTTTTTGCTCCAAGTTCTCATCCTCCTCATGCTGCTCAGTTTGGAACTGACTGCCGCAAAAATTATTGTTGACCACGAGTACGCCCGACCAATCCAACTCTCATCGTTCACCCAACCGACGCCACTGCCGACGGAAACACCGGAGCCGATCGTATCACCAACCCCAGAACCGACATCCCTTCCCCCAAAACCCCCGCCCCCGCCAACGTTTAACTACGAAGGAGAGGATGTTTGGAAAGCATTAGCCGACTATCGAAAAGCACACAATAAATATCAATTCGCCAAAGACGACCGCTTGTGTACACTCGCCAATATGCGATTGCAAGAGCTGATTGCGCTTGGGACGCTGGATAAACATGCAGGGTTCAAGACATATTTTGCAGATCAAGGGAACTTCCGCGCCGTTGGGTTTCGAAAAGTGTCAGAAAATTTAGCGTACGGATTTGCAACCGCGGTCGCGGTGATTGAGTGGGGGTGGGATACCTCCACGGAGGGACACCGAGAGGCGCAGTTGACGGAAGAATATTCGCACGCGTGCACGGTCGCCGACCAAGGATATGCGGTCTTAGAGCTCGGCGGAGACCAGTTTTAATCTGATTTAGATCGAGATCTCATTGGCTGATGTGCTGACGAGAGCAAGAATCAAACGTTTTAGATCCTCGAGCTCTCGAACCGCTATCGTTTCTCGAGATGAATGTGCATATTTCCCTCCACGACAAACTGTCAATACCGAATATCCTTTTTCCGCAAGGTAATTCCCTTCCCCAGTAAATGAACCCGCGTCTATTTTGAAAGGAAGTCCAGCAGCTTTTGTTGCCTTTTTCGCAATACTGACAATCGGAGATGTTTTCCTTCCAATCATCGGCGGTGCACCAAAGTCTGGCTGCATCACGACTGTATATCTTCCTCCAAATTTCTCCGACGCTGATTTTGCTACCTCTTCAATTTTCTTTAGTATACTCGTCATTTCTTCCTGCGAAAAAGCCCGCACCTCTCCCATGACGGTCACCTTATCAGGAATAATATTTGTTGCGGTTCCCCCGATGATTTTTCCAACATTCATGGTACTGCCGTTTTTCCCACGACCCAGCGTGACGTGCGATATGAAATCTGCAGCTATCTTCATTGCATGGATGCCCTCCTCTGGGTTTATCGCGGCATGTGACGCTTTACCGTGGAATGTCACCTCAAATGGAATTTGGCCAAGCGATTTATAGATGAATCGACCAATTGACCCTTCGCCGTCAATGACAAATGCAGCATCAATATGATCTTTAATATCAACATATCGAACTCCCATTTTTCCAGCTTCCTCTCTTGTCGAAAAAATAAAAATCACTGTCGGTCGCTTCTGCAAAGAGAGGATTTCTGTTATTGACGATAAAATACATGCGATGGATGCCTTATTATCGGCACCAAGAATAGTATCTCCGTTACTCACAATAACTCCATTCATCAGCTTTGGCTTCACCGATCGATCTCCCTTTTCTACGGTATCCATATGAGCGACAAACAAAATAGTCGTGGTGGTCGTCCCGGGGATCTTCGCGATGAGATTTCCTGAATTACTGTTATTCTTTCGACCGGCATGATCGAACCGCGTCTTGATACCAATCCCATCCAAATATCTCTGAATGAATCTCCCGATGCTCTTTTCCTCACCGCTCGGCGATGGAATACGGACGAGATCCAAAAATAGCGTTGCCGTTGACATGTTTTTCATGACGAGCCGTTCGGTTGTAGCAAAAACACCTGACATCCGCAGTCGACGCCTGTTTTCTTGACACAGTTCAATGGACAAATCGTGAAGAATTCTAGAGGTGTCTCGTCAAGCGAAATGTATGTAAACCCAAGCTTCCTGAGAATTCCTCTGCTTTGACTTGCCGCTTCTGTGAAACCAATAATGATCGCGTTCGGATAGTCTTTTCGTATTCTTTCAATCATGCCCGTCTTCATTTGGGTATTAATCCCCCTGCCACGAAACTCTTGTTGAACGACGGCCGCACGTACTTCAAACCATCCGGACTC
>JAUYPR010000013.1 GCA_030695785.1 bacterium | reverse complement strand
ATGCCCTTGTTCTTCGCGCACACGATGAGGCGATCAAAGCTGCAAAACCGGGAATCACGGGCGCGGCATTAGACGCAGTCGCTCGATCAATCATCAAAAAGGGTGGGTATGGAAAGAGATTTTTGCACACGCTTGGACACGGCATCGGAAAAAAAGTGCACGAAGAACCATCCATCGGTCCAAAGAGTCAAGCGGTTTTGAAAGAAGGGATGACCTTCACCGTCGAACCAGGAATCTATGACAAGCGCTGGGGCGGGATCCGCATCGAAGACACGGTGGTCATGACGAAAAGTGGCGTGAAACGCCTCACGAAATTACCGACATCCCTCACTGTTATCCAGAGCAAGAATGACATGGTATTATGATTTCATGATCATTCAACCCCTCAAAGGCACCCGCGACTTTTATCCAAAAGACATGGCGACTCGTGTGTGGTTGTTTGACCATATGCGTCATAGCGCAAAACTTTTCGGCTATCAAGAAACCGAAGGCCCATACATTGAACCGTTTGAACTCTACGCCGTGAAAAGCGGCGAAGAGCTGGTCAATGAGCAAACATTCCACCTGCATGACCGCGGCGGCCGAAAAATAGCGCTCCGCCCAGAGATCACGCCGACGGTGAGCCGCATGCTTGCACAAAAAAGCAAAGAACTACAAAAACCCATCCGTTGGTTTTCCATCGGTCCTGCGTGGCGGTATGAACAACCACAAAAAGGGCGGGGCCGGGAGTTTTTTCAGTGGGAAGTGAATATGTTTGCCGCCAATACTCCCCTTGCCGACGCCGAGGTTTTATGCGTTGCTGCCTCATTCCTCCAATCAATCGGACTCACTCCGAACAACATCAAACTCAAAATCAACGACCGACAGCTTGTGGAAAAACGGCTGACGTCGCTTGGGGTATCATCTACGCATTTTGGATTGGTCCTCAAAGCGATTGACCGCAAAGAAAAAATTCCCGCCTCAACCTTCCGCGAAATGCTCCACGCCGCCGGTTTGTCAGACCAGCAGCAGCAAAAACTCGAGTCCCTCCTTTCCGACAAAGATCTGCCTGACGATGCAGTATGGCTTCGTTCGGTTTTTGACGCAACAAAGACTTTGGGCTTTGGGAACTGGATTGAGTATGATCCGATGATCGTCCGTGGTCTTCTGTATTACACGCGGACCGTGTTTGAAGCGCATGATGTCAAAGGAGAATTCCGCGCGATTTTCGGCGGCGGCAGGTTTGACAATTTGGTCGAGGCTCTCGGCGGGAAAGAGAACATTGACGGCGTTGGCTTTGCCATTGGCGACATGGTCCTCACCCTGCTTTTGGAACAAAACAAAAAAATTCCCATCCTCCCCGCGAGTCCGACAAAAATTCTCGTGACTGTTTTTGACGAAAAGCTTGTTCCAAAATCAATTGACCTTGCGCGACAATTGCGCGAGGCAGGAATCCCGACCGAACTCTATCCCATTGCGACTAAACTCGACAAACAACTTGCGTACGCCGACAAACAGGGTATTCCCTACGCTGTTATCCTTGGACCCGATGAAGTCAAAAGCGACGTCGTTGTCGTGAAAGACCTTTTGAAAAGAACCCAGCAGAAGTTCCTTCAACGAGAGCTTGTTCATTCCATGGAATCCATTGCGGTTTGACCAAAAACTGTCGCATACGGTCACACGCCTCCACGCGGTAACCGCATGGGAAGAAAAAGGCGTTCTTGGTCTTCAGGCAAAAACGGAAGGCCGGGTTGGACTACAACTTCAGGTGAGGTCACGCACCCATTGTATACCCTTGCGTCAATGACAAAGGGTTGTGTATAGTGGATGTATGCGACTGTCCAAAATACACATTGGTGCGTGGGGTGCCGCGCTTGCCACTGCCGCCATTTTTGGCGTCTCAACCCCAATCGCCAAAGTCGTCGTCGAACAAATCCCACCATTCATCGTCCTTTTCCTCCGCTTCACCATCGCCGCGTTCACATTTATTCCCTTCCTCTGGGTAGCCGACCAGAAAAAACCGATCCAAACGCATGATTTTTTCCGCCTCGCATTTTTTGGCTTTCTTGGCTCCACGGTTGCAACCGGAGCCGCGTTTGAGGGCATCGCACGCACCAGTATTTTAGACGCGGCCGTGATTTTGGCGACAATCCCAATCATCGAGGCTATTGCGTCTGGACTTTTTTTCAAAGAAAAGTACACGAAGCTCCAAAAAATTGGATTCCTCGTCGCGCTTTTCGGGACACTTTTCGTCATTGGCGAACCGCTCATCAACTTCTCTTTGCATGCGCAAGAAAGACTCATTGGAAACCTTCTCATGCTTCTTTCAAACAACGCGTTCGTTGCCTTTTCCCTTGGAAGCAAATCGCTCTTGCGGCGTTACTCTCCAACACATGTCGCGGGCGTGATGTTTTGTGTCGGCATGGTTAGCATTGCCCCGATTGCGCTTTATCAATATCTGCAAGGCACAACATGGCTTCCGGATGTCAGCACGATAACGCTTTCCGGCATTCTCTTTTTAGCCATCGCCACCACCATTTTTGCCCATGTGTTATGGGAGTGGGCACTTTCGCGCTCAATGCCGGGAAAAGTTGGTCTAGCCATGTACGCGACACCTATCTTCGCCGGCATCATCGCTATTCCGTTCTTTGGTGAAATTCCCAATGCCTTCTTTTTGGTCGGGACACTATGCATTATTATTGGTATCATCCTTGGACTGCGTCATACGCATGACCGTCTGCCTGTGGGACGGCGGGCTCGCCCCGAGCGGAGTCGAGGGACTCATCTTTGAATTTCTCCAAGATTCCTGGTACAATATCACCATGAAGGCAAACATTCACCCCCAATGGTACCCGGAGGCGAAGATCTCCTGTGTGTGTGGTGCGGCGTTCTCCGCAGGGTCGGTTGTGCCGGAGATTCGCGTCGACATCTGCAGTAAGTGCCATCCGTTTTTCTTGGGCGATACAAGCGGCACCAAACTTATCGACACGCAAAAACGCATCGCGCGCTACGAAGAAAAAAAGCAAAAAGCGTCTGAACAACAAAAACGCAAAAAAGAACCAGAGCGTGCAAAGCCGCGTGTGTATCGAACACTCCGAGAAATGATCGAAGAACAAAAGCGTGCGAAAACAGCTTCTTCAAGTTCACAGGGTTGAACCCAACCATGGCCGCGATTACCACCATTCTTCTTGAAATCCGCGGGGGCACCGGAGGCTTAGAGGCGGAACTGTTTGCGGACGAGCTTGGCAGGATGTATTGCCGCTATGCTCTAAAACGCGGATGGAACGTGACGCAAACCGAAGAGAATCAGCTTGTATACAAAATACAGGGTGACGGCGTGTATGACGCATTACGGTATGAATCGGGCGTGCACCGAGTTCAACGCGTACCGGAAACCGAATCATCTGGCCGCATTCACACGTCAACCGCCACCGTCGCTATCCTCCCAGAGATACCTCCAACCGACGTCATCATCCGGCCAGAAGACATTCAACTTGATGTGTATCGCGCCGGGGGACACGGCGGACAGAATGTGAATAAAGTTGCGACCGCTATCCGCATTACGCACAAACCAACCGGCATCGTTGTCACCAGTCAAGATGAACGCCAACAGATTCAAAACAAAGAGGCTGCCATGCAGGAACTCCGTACAAGGGTTTGGCGACTAAAAGAAGAAGAGCGAATGCAGCAAATTGGCGGGGAGCGCCGCACACAAATTGGTATGGGAGACCGGTCGGAAAAAATCCGCACGTACAATTTTCAAGCTGACCGCATCACCGATCACCGCATCGGAAAATCATGGAGAAAAATCGAGCGGATTTTAGACGGCAACCTCGACCCCGTTATTCAAGCCCTCCACCCTCACTCCTCTACCGGCGCTTGACCCAACGTCACGGAAACAGTTTTCTTTTCCCCATCCCGATCCAGCTCGATCTGCACCACATTTCCCGGTTTTTTCTCACGAACCAGTTGCGCGAGCGGCTGATCTTCGGTCATGGCTTTGCCGTCAAACGCTGTCAGCACATCGCCCAGCTCAATCCCAGCTTTTTTCGCCGGCGAATTGGGGAGCACTTCCTGCACAAACGCGCCCTCTGGAACGTCATACGCAAGCGATTGCAGCCGCGACACCATTTGATACTGTACCCCAATATACGCGCGGCTGATCGTTCCGGTCTGACGGAACTCGTCAATCACCGGCTTGACAAGATTTATGGGGATCGCAAATCCAATGTTTTGCGCACCTTGCGTCACGGCGACGTTGACTCCAATGACGCGGCCTGCTGAATCAAGCAATGGGCCGCCGGAATTTCCTGGGTTGATGGCCGCGTCAGTTTGGATCAATTCCCCGAATTTTTCCGTGAATTGCGAGTAGGGATCGCCAACCTCCAAGCCTTCCGTCCGAATCCCCGACACAACCCCGGTGGTGACGGTATTTTTAAAACGCCCGAGGGCATTCCCCACGGCAATGACCAGCTGTCCAACCTCGAGCTTTGCGGAATCCCCCAATTCCACCGGTTTGAGTCCGTTTGTATCAATCCGCAAAATGGCGATATCTAAACTGGGGTCACGGAAAATTTTCGTCACCGCATATTTCTTTTCGTCTTTCGTGATCACGACATACCGGGCACTCTTATCTTCAACCACATGACGATTCGTCAGAATGATGCCTTTTGCTTCAATGATAAACCCGCTCCCGATCCCACTCTCTTTTTCCGCTTTGTCGGGTATTCCTTGCAAGAAGTTCGCTGGGGATCGCCGTGAGACCGCGATGGAGACAACCGATGGAGAAACATCTTTCACAACATTGATCACCACTGACTCCTCACTCACAATCTCGCGGGTGGTTTCTTTGGCCGCACGGCTGAATGATGTTTGATTTTGACCAAGGAGGGTCGGGATAGGAAGTCCAAATTTGGTCCGCAGCGCATACCCAATCGCACCGGAAAGCAAGGAGATCAGGAAAACAAACACAATCGCGGCAACAATGAACCAACGGCGCGGCATTCGTTTATTTTATCTCAATAAGTCAAGAGGATGCAATCTTTTCTGCCACGAGTTCTATCGCTTTCATTCTTTGTGTATCTTCACCGTTCTCCCCGTTTTGCTTCACTTCGACGTCCGGCGTTAACCCTTTGTCATGAATCGATCGCCCAGAGGGGAGGAGCCAGTGTTCGATGGTGATATGCACGCCGGCTCCACCATCAAGAATCTCTGGTTTTTGGACACTCCCTTTCCCGAATGATGTCTCTCCGACCAAAACCGCGCGCTTTGCTTCCTGCAATGCGCCGGCCACAATCTCCGATGCCGACGCGCTGCCCTTGTTGATGATGACCACGAGCGGAATGACACGCAGCCGTCCGTGCCCGTCTACCGCATGGCTTGAACGCTGGCCTGACCCATCTTCCCGCAGAACAACATTTCCGGAAGACAAAAACTCGGAGGCGACGTAGACGCCGCTTTCCAAAATGCCGCCGGTATTGTTGCGCAGATCAAGCACAATACCCTTTAACCCTTGGCTCGTAATTTTTTCCACTGCCTCATCCCATTCGCGGTTGGTTTGCTCGCCAAAGCGGATGAGCCGAATGACCGCAATATCATTTTCAAATGCCACTTCGACGCTTTTGACCCGGACTGTATCACGGGTGATACTGACGTCAAACGGTTCTTCTTTTCCACTACGCGTCAACGTCAACGTCACACTCGTTCCCTTAGGTCCACGGATCTTTAAAACCGCATCACCAATAGACATGCCGCTGGCATCGTCGCTGCTGATCTTCACAATCACATCGCCGGCCCTCACCCCAGCGTTCGATGCGGGAGAACCATCAAGCGGCGCAATAACGACAAGTTTTCCGCTCCGCATGCCAAGCTCGGCGCCGATGCCCTCAAACGATCCGCGCAGCTGCTCTTTCACCATCGCGTTGTCCTGGGGCGGAAAATACGTCGTGTACGGGTCTCCGACTGCTTGCACCATGCCGGAAATCGCTCCATTCACCATTTTTTCCGCGTTGATGGCCTTTTTATCAACATATTCATTCTGCAAAAGTTCCCACACCTTCCAAAAGCGGCTGAAGTCAGTATTGACCGATTGAGGAGCTTCTTTTGAACGGATAATAAGTGTGGGAAAAAATGACGTGTTGCGGTCAAGGGAAATATCGGTTTTGGCAACATTCCACCCGGTTCCATACCCAACCGCAAGTGCAACCACAATCCAAAAAATGGCAGTTTTCAAGCGAATGTCATTCATGCTTTAAAGTTTACTCTTAGATGTGCGCATCGAACGGAAGAAGTGCCAATTCACGCGCGCGTTTGATCGCCCTGGAAAGTGCCCGCTGATGCCGGCTGCATACGCCCGTTCTCCCACGGCCGACAATTCTGCCGCGGTCAGTCGTGAACCTGCGCAGAAGAGCGGCATTTTTATAATCCGGGCTCCATTTTTCTTTGCAAAACGCACAGCGCCCAGGCCTCCGAAATACCCGTTCCCTCGACCCATGTCTTTCTTGTTTTTCTTCTTGATCAGCCATAAAAATTCCTTAGAAAGGAATATCTTCCACGTTCACATTTTCATCGGCTTTCACTGCAGGTTTTTCTTCTTTTCCTTTTCCCGCCTTGGGCGGTGGGGCTACTTCTTCACTTCGGCTACGCTCAGTACTTTCAGCTTTTTTTTCGGCTTTGACTTCTTCGGCTGACTCGGCAACAGGCTGCTCAATGCGGACGCTACTGACGATATCGTCACGCACCACTCCTGCGTCAGGATGAAGTCCACGGCTGTCGAGTAAAATCATTTGGTCCAACACAATTTCTGTCCGGTCCCGCCTCTGCCCATCCGGCGTTTCCCAATGTCGAGTCTGGAGACGGCCGGAACAATATACTTTGCGTCCTTTCCGAAGAAGTTGGTTGCACAAATCCGCAAGCTTCCCCCACGACACAATGTTATGAAATTCAACTTCCTCCCGCGTCTCCCCTCCGTCGGTTGGGGTCCACGATCGGTTCGTCGCCACCCCAAATGTACACACTGCCGCACCATTCGGTGTATACCGCAACTCCGGATCTCGTGTGAGATTCCCTATAATCTGAACCAAATTCAATGAGCGTGATGCCATCCCGTTTATTTCTTTTCTATTGTTTTGATCTTGCGCTTGATAAGCGTCCCGCGGCTAGCCACTTTCTTCCGCTTTTCTTCCTTTGCTTTTGGTTCTGCTGGTATGGTCAGGGTCCCTTCCTCCACCACAAGTGCGCGAAGAATATCTTCCATGTGCGAAAGGTCGCGCTTTGTCTCAGCCACATGTTTCTGATCCATCGAAACATTCATGGCGATATAGGTTCCTTCGCGTTTATGGCGGATCGGGTATGCAAGCGTGCGTTTCCCCCAAATGTCCACCGCAGATAGGCTACCTTTTTTCCCCTCCACAAGCGCGCGAATACGCTCTACGAGCTGCTCGCGGCCTTGTTCTTCAAGCTCGGGGATTGCGACCACCGTCAGGCTATATGATTGCATATTTGGGGTAGTGTATCACAAACACCGCGCGAATT
>JAUYPR010000010.1 GCA_030695785.1 bacterium | reverse complement strand
TCAGTTTTTGGAGCCGGATAACGATTTTCTCAAAAGAGTACCCCTGTTATACTTCAAAGAGAGATTCGATAATCTCGGATACGATAAACGTCATAATCTCCTGATGCATGTGATCCTCATTCTTCAAGAAGAAGGCACGCTGGAACAGCATATCGAACGCTTATGCAGTGATTTCGAACAATCTGAAGATCTGATGGTGATGTTTTGGAATTCCTACACGTTTGAACATCAACTCTCGGCACCGCAAGTTCTCCTCCAAACATGCATGGAGAAAAATCCAGACCGGTGCGGAGAATTTTTGTCTCAGGTATTGAAGCTTCCAAGTGAACACGGGAAAGGACTTGATCGCTCAACATTGCTGAAGCTTCTTTTTGTTGATCTTTGCGCCGCAAAAGCGAAAGGACTCGTCACTACCCCGTTCATACCAATCTATCGCGCAATGATCGAACACTTTTCCGGAGGAAAAAATATTCTTCGTGCAACCGATATCCTCGAAGAAAAACGGCCAGGCGCTGTGTTTTGGACAGGGTCGAATATTCTTGTGCTCTCTTCACTCGAACAAAAGGAGCTATCTGCACTTGTACAGAGACAAATAAAAAAAGGATATCCGCTGCTTACTTCATTTGGAGTTCTTTGATCTGATCGCGCAAACGGGCCGCTTTTTCAAAGTCCAAAGCATCCGCAGCCAAGCGCATACGTATCATAAATTCCTCAACCAAACGAGTCCGCTCGTGAGCCGGAATATGTTCAGTCTTCAGCGTCTGTGGTTCTTTCTCATCAGCCTTGAGGAGGCGGGCGCGAATCGCTTTTTTGATAGACAAAGGGGTGATCCCGTGCGTTTTGTTGTATTCGACCTGTCGTTGCCTGCGGCGGTCCGTCTCTTCAATGGCCCGCTGCATTGAACCGGTCACCGTATCCGCATACATGATGACTGCTCCATTCAGATGCCGCGCCGCCCGGCCCATGACTTGAATCATAGATGTTGTTGAGCGCAGGAACCCTTCTTTGTCTGCGTCGAAGATAACCACCAGTGAGACTTCCGGAAGATCGAGCCCTTCCCGGAGGAGATTGATTCCGACAAGAACATCCACCTTCCCTTCTCGAAGATCCTGCAGAATGTCCGAGCGCTTCAGTGTTTCCACATCCGCATGAATATACGTGACCTTGACGTTCTTTTCTTCAAGATATGCCGCGAGGTCTTCTGCCATCCGCTTGGTTAAGGTCGTCACCAACACACGCTCGTGTTTTTTGACGCGCGTGTCAATCTCGAGAAGCAAATCATTGATCTGCCCTTCGGTTTTCCGAATCGACACTTCAGGATCCAAAAGTCCAGTTGGACGAATAAGCTGCTCGACCACCTGGGACGAAGCGGCTAATTCATATGCATCCGGCGTCGCCGACACAAACACCGCTTGACGGATATTTTGTTCAAACTCTTCGTATTTCAACGGACGGTTATCAATGGCCGCAGGCAACCGAAACCCAAATTCAATCAGGGTTTCTTTCCTGGTTTTATCGCCGAAGTACATCCCGCGCAGTTGAGGAACGGTGATGTGTGATTCGTCAATAAACACGAGATAGTCTTTGGAGAAAAATTCCAGGAGTGAGTGCGGAGGGTCGCCTGGAGCACGGCCATCAAAGTACCGCGAGTAATTCTCAATGCCATTGCAATATCCGAATTGTCGGATCATTTCAAGGTCGTACGTGGTCCGTTCATGGATCCTTTGGGCCTCAATGTGGCGGCCCTTCTTCTTGAAATAACGAACTCGTTCTGCAGAATCTTTTTGAATCTGGCTGAACGCATCCTCAAACCGTTCTGGCGCGGTGATGTAATGTTTAGCCGGGTAAATGACCGTTTTTTGTTCGCTTCGGATTGTTTGACCGGTCAGCGGATCAAAGACCGTCAAATGTTCAATCGTATCTCCCAAATACTGAATGCGTACACCCTCATCCATGTACGAGGGGAAAACGTCAACTGTTTCTCCGGCCACGCGAAATGTTCCCCGCCGCGCGTCCATATCGTTTCGTTCGTAATGGATGTCCACAAGCCGTCGCAAGAGAACGTTGCGCGGCAGTTCTTTCCCGACCTCAAAAACAGCGATCGCACTCGCATACTCGTGCGGCGAACCGATGTTGTATATGCATGAAACACTGGCGACCACAATCACGTCTTTCCGTGTCATGAGGCTCGTTGTTGCTGCGAGCCGGAGCTTGTCGATTTCTTCATTGATTTTGGTTTCTTTCTGGATATAGGTATCGGACTGAGGTACGTAGGCTTCTGGTTGGTAGTAGTCGTAGTACGAAACGAAATACTCCACCGCATTATTCGGGAAGAACTCGCGAAATTCCTGACACAATTGCGCGGCCAATGTTTTATTGTGGGAGATTATGAGCGTCGGTCGTTGAACCTTCTCGATGACATTCGCCATGGTAAATGTTTTGCCTGACCCGGTCACTCCAAGGAGGGTTTGGTATCGGTCTTCCCGTGAAAGTCCGTCCACAAGTTTTTGTATTGCCTGCGGCTGGTCGCCGGTGGGTTTGAATGGAGCCTTGAGCTGAAATTTCATTGATATCACATTGTAGTACAAATGAGTACAATTGAAGTTGACATAGTTTGATGGATTGACAAGTTGGGCTTTTGTTTGGTATATATTTGGTATGCCCATTGTGTTGTACCGCCGCCAGCGCCAAATTATCGATTTCCTCCGCCAATTCGTCCAACAACACGGATTTTCTCCAACTTTGCAAGAGATTGCTAACGCAATTGGAGTAACCTCACTTGCCACCATCCACGAACACCTGGCGACACTCGCACGAAAGCACGTCATCCGCCGCTATGAGGGCGCGGTGCGCGGCATTGATTTAATGACCGAAGATCTGCAGCTGGGTGAGGGCAGTGTGGAGATTCCGATTCTTGGTACCATTGCCGCCGGTTCGCCGATTGAGCCATACACTGACCCAAGTGCTTCTATGCAAATCGCGCCGCAATTCCTCTCCGGGAAACGCCGCTCGTATGTGCTTCAAGTCAAGGGGAACTCCATGATCGAAGACGGAATTTTGGACGGCGATTTTGTGGTCATTGAGGAACAAGAGACGGCAAACAACGGCGATATTGTGGTTGCACTTTTAGAAAACGGCGTGGCAACACTCAAGCGCTACTTTAAAGAAGCAACACGGATTCGTCTGGAGCCGGCAAACGCGAGCATGAAGCCGATTTATGCAACCGAGGTTCGCGTGCAAGGCAAAGTTATTGCCGTTATAAGGAAGTACCGGAATTAAACTGCTCACCTAAAAAGAAACATTGCTCCGACAGCTCCGGTCATAATCAGGAAAGTCAGGACGCCGAGCGTATTCGACACAAACCCATTCGTATGCTCGCCCATGACGTGTTTTGAGTTCGATATATGAAGAAGAATTAAAATAAGAATCGGCGACATTAAACCATACACAATCGCTGTCATATACAAAGCATGGATTGGCCGGATGCCCAAGAAAGGAATGGCCATCCCAAGCAGTGTGGAGACGATGATGACGCCATAAAACGACCGCGCTTTGTGGAATGGCTGATTGAACCCTTCACGCCATCCGAATGTTTCTGCGACAACGTACGCAACCGAACCGGCCAACACGGGAATTGAAAGAAGACCTGTTCCCACAATCCCCAATGCAAACAAGAGAAACGCAAACTCCCCGGCCAATGGCCGCAGCGCCATCGCCGCATCTTTGACGGTTTCAATCTGGGTGATGCCGTTTTGGTATAAAGCAGACGCGGCTGTGGCAATGATAAAAAACATCACGAGGTTCGAAAGAAACATACCGATGGATACATCTTCCCGCATGACTTTGAGTTCGTTTTTTGTGACGATCTGGACGCGGCGTGTTTTTTGCAGTTTTCCCGTCTCATCCAACTCTTCCACTTCCTCACTGGTTTGCCAGAAGAAAAGATACGGAGAGATGGTGGTTCCGAGGATCGCAACCAGCAGAATAAGAAATTCGCGGTTCAAGTTCACCGTCGGAATAAGTGTATGCAAAAGAACTGATGGCCAATCTTGTTTCGTGAGAAGCGCTGCCAATACATAGGCAAACAGGGCGAATGTCAGCCATTTTAAAATATTCGCAATGACACGGTAAGGAAAGCGGATCATAAGCCCCAACATCAGACCGCCAAATGCGACCGCAAGGACAATCTGTGGGAGTGGAAGAACCAGCGATGTCGCGGCTGCCATACCTGCAAGGTTCGCGCCAATATTGAGCGTGTTCGCAAACACCACAAGCGCGGTTAAACCAAGGAGAAATGGCCGGGGATAATGCATGCGCATGTTGCCCGCCAACCCGCGGCCGGTTACCAACCCGATGCGCGCACACATTTCTTGAATAGCGACCATCAGAGGAAACGTAAAAAGCGGGGTCCACAACGCACTATAATTGGCTTGCGCGCCGGCGATAGAATAAGTGGCAATGCCTGAAGGGTCATCATCCGACGCACCAGTGATAATGCCCGGCCCAAGCCTGCGCAAAAACTTCCTCGCCTTTGCAAACATATGACCATCATACACGAGGCACAAATGCCGAATC
>JAUYPR010000009.1 GCA_030695785.1 bacterium | reverse complement strand
ATCGCGGCGATCATGGATACACGAGGATTCATACAGCCGCCCCCGCCATCTTGCCAGTTTTTGGATCGTATAATCCTCCAGAAACAGTAAGCTCCGCTTTGATCGCGGGGTAAGGATCGTATCCTTGAAGCTCAACGAGTTCTGGCCGGAATGTCTCAAGCGACGTGACCGATGCGTCAAGCACAACTGTTGGAAATTCCCTTGGTTTCCGCGTCAGTTGTTCCTTCACCTGCTCCTGGTGATTTTCGTACACATGTACATCGCCGAACGTATGGATAAATTCGCCTGGCGCAAGGTGCGCAATTTGCGCCAGAATGATTGTCAAGAGCGCATAACTTGCGATGTTAAATGGAACACCCAAAAACAAATCCGCACTGCGCTGATACAGCTGCAAAGACAATTTGCCGTTGCGATTGGATAATTGGACCATGTTGTGACAAATTGGAAAGAGGCTTGCGTCTTTTGGATCGGCCATTGTGTATAAATACTCAGGATTCCATGACGTCACGATCAAATTTTTCGCATCAGGGTCTTCCTTCAATTCATTCAATACCCACTGAAGTTGATCGATCGTTCGCCCTTTTTTCCTCGTTGGCCACGCCCGCCACATCTCCCCGTAAATCTTTGGCAACTCCCCCCATTTCTTTGCAAACTTCCCATTGGTTTTAATCTTCTTTATAAATTCCTCCTTTGTTAACAGGTTTTGGACTTTTGAGTTTTGAGCTGTAGTTTTGACTTTTGAGTTTTGACTTTTGACATATATTTTGTACGGGTAATCATCCCAAATATGAACATCGTGATCAACTAAGTATTGAATGTTCGTTTGCCCTGAAAGGAACCAGTGCAGTTCGTGGAGCACTCCTTTCCAATACACTTTCTTGGTCGTCAACAGCGGAAATCCTTTGGAAAGATCGAAGCGCATCTGTTTACCGAATAAACTGGACAGGACAACATTTGTCCCGCGGTCTACTTTTTTTATCCCATGCTCGAGTGCTTCTCGAAGGAGATTGAGGTATTGGTATTCTGGATGTTGTTGGTCAGAAGCCATACGGGATAAGCTATAAGGTTGAGACATTCAGTTTTTCCAAAACCTTTTCCAACGTTTCGGTCTTGGAGTGGGAATACGTATCGATCACCAGGTCATAGAGAGATGGTTCATAAAAATCAATGGGTTTTTCTCCGACCCATTCCCGCCACTCATTTGCGTATAACTTGGACCACTTGATGTGGTTTTCTTCTTCCCGCTTTCGCATGTGAGCTTTTGCCTCATCGACTGTTATGTTATCTCGATTCACCAAGCGGTCAATCCGCAAATCGTCGGGTGTCACTAACAACACTTTCAAAACGCCGTCCAGGCGTTGCGCGACAAACCCTCCAAGCCATGCTTCAAGAATAATATGTTCTTCACTTTGCAACCTCTTTCGCATACCGAATTCAATTTCTCGTTCGTGTTCGTCAGATCGAAGCGACGTCTTTTCAAGATCGATCCCCATTTTTTGAACATATTCACGCTGAAAATCTCCAGCACTCCACATTGACCAGCCGAGTTTTTGTATCAACCCTTTGGCGAGCGTTGACGTGCCAGTACAAATCTTTCCAGAGATGGTGATGTTGTGGACCATAAACACAAGGGACTGGTAACTTGACATCGGTAACTAGGAAAAGCAACGCTGCTCCCTTCCTAGTTCCTAGTTACTGATTACTAGTCCCTCCCATTATACCTGCTGTTCAATCCTCCCGCTATTCACCCGTCCGCCCTGATGTTGGCCCCGATACGCGATGGTTTTTCCTTTGATCTCGTGAAAGACGATATTTGCAATCCGCGCGCCCATCTGGATTTTCACCGGAACTGGCCCGAGATTAACCAACCCCGCAATGAGTTTTCCTTGATATCCGGGATCAATTTTTGTCGTGATCAAGAGAAGTCCATTCCGCTGCAATGTCGACCGTGCGAACCAAACTGGCATCAGATTCGTTGGAGTATTGAGTGTTTCCAACGTTTCGACCAACACATAATCACCAGGTTTTAAGGTGAGAAACGGCTGCTGTTTCAAACCATGACGTTGTCGCACAATCTCAACAGTCTCTGAGCCTTGCCGTTTCCCTTGGAGTCCACGAACATCCGCCTCAATAAAAGGCCGGGACGTTTTCTTCATCCGAAATGCCGCACCAATACGAAGGTCTCGTCCCACCCCTTCTGGATTGACCTGATCCCTTTCCCCTAATCCGATGAGCAGAGAGTCTTGCTCGATCCGTTTTTGAAGCTCATCTTGTCCAAGAATCACTTCCTCTTTTTCCTCACTCTCTTGTCGCTCGCGTACGCACTTACATCCGGAATATCCGAGCCGTATTTTCGATTCGGGTTTTCCTTATATGAACGGTGGACCGGGGACTGCAATCGCTCGAATGTAAACGCACACACTGGGTCGCCTTGGTACAAAATCACCCGCATGTCCGGCAAAAACGTTCCGAATTCCAATACCGGTTTTCCATCCCACCCCGGATCAAACCGCGCGGCAGTGGAATGCACCACCACCCCAAGACGCGCCAGACTGCTTTTCCCATCCAATCGCCCGACGATATCATCTGGAAGTATCAAACGCTCGGTCGTGGTCGCGATGGCAAAATCCCCTGCCTCCAATACAAACGGCTGGCCGTCAGCAAGGGTGATTGTTTCCATCATTTCATCAATCTGAGTTTTCGTGGTGTAGTGTAAATCAATGGTTGAGTATCGCGTTCGCCGAAACACCCGCACCGTATGTCCAAGAGTAAAGTCAATGGTGACTTCGTCAACCGTCGCATCCAGATCTTTCGGGAGAGGTTCGATCTTGATGATGTTGCGGCGCAGAAATTCCTTGATCACCCAATCAGGCAACGTCCCATAAATGGTCAACGGATCACGTGTTTTTTTCATTTGCAGAAATTCCTTTTTTGTACTTTGGATGTTTTTCAATCAACGATCGGATTTCGTGAAAGACCTCCTCGACGGGACGTTCGCCATTCAGAATGATGACGTTCGCCATTTGTTTCGCCACCCACTCATACCCCCTCCACACCCCGCGCAGTTTCTCGACGTCTTCAAATAATTCCAAGCGTATGCGACTTTTTTGCATTCTGCGGACACATTCTGCAGGATCAACGCGGATGAAAATCGTGAGGTCAGGCAGGAGGAAACGTTCGTTCAGACCCAACAACCATTCTTTCTCAACATCAAGCGATCCAAACGCAACCGTGGATGGGATATATCTATCCGTGACCACGATGCCGCCGTGTTTCAAAACCGGCACAATCTCCGACTCTAAATGGTGTGCTCGGTCAGCGGCAAACAAGAGTTGAAGTGCATCCATTGGAATATTGACCGATCGAGTCAGCGCGCCGCGGATAAGTCCACCAATGACATTATCCGTTGGCTCTTTTGTCCGAAGAATTTTTTTGTCGGTCTCTTTGCCGAACCATGCCACCACCTTTTCTACTTGCGTGCTTGCGCCGCTGCCATCAAGGCCTTCGATGTCGATAAAGAAGCCCAGGTGAGGATTCATCATCGCTTCCGCCTCTCCAGGCATGCCTGCACAAATGCCGAGAACAGCGGCTGGGGCATGAGAGGCCGCGATTGAAATTCAGGATGAAACTGCGTGCCGATAAAAAATGGATGATCGGCAAGCTCAACGACCTCGACAAGCAATCCATCCGGAGATGTGCCGGCAATAACCATCCCGGCTTTCTCGAACCTCGCTCGATAGTCGTTGTTGAATTCGTATCGATGCCGATGCCGCTCGGCAATGGTCAATGGATGACGTTTGACAATCTGCGCCCAGTTTTTTGAACCCGCATACGCAGCGAATGTTTTCGTGCCCTTCAGGAGGATACACTCCCACCGTCCCAAGCGCATGGTGGCGCCGTAATCACGGTTCAAAAGTTTCTTCTCCTGGTCAGGCATCAGGTGGATCACTGGTGCTTTTGTCTTTGGATCCACCTCTATCGTATTTGCATCCGACAACCCCAGGACATTTCTGGCAAATTCAATGACCGCCATTTGCATGCCGTAACACAAACCCAAGTACGGTTTTTTGTGCTCCCGGCCATATTGCGCCGTTTGGATGAGCCCTTCAATCCCACGGCTCCCAAATCCGGGCGTCACGACATATCCGTCATATCCCTGAAGCACACTTGTACCTTTTTCTTCCACCTTTTCGCTGTCAATCCAATGCAAAACCGGCTTCCTCTCGTGCCCCCACGCCGCATGTTTCAAGCTCTCGATAATAGAGACATACACATCAGAAAGCTGGTACTCACCAGTGGTAAAATATTTACCCACAATGGCAATATTTACCTCATTCTTCACTGTTTGAATTGTTGCTGCAAGCTTTTCCCATGATCGGAGATCTTTTTTACTCGATTTTAAGTCTAGCCGTTGCAACACTTTTTGGGCAAATTGCTGCTGTTCCAAAACCAGCGGCACAAGATAAATCGATTCTTGATCTGGGTTACTGAAAATCGCTTCTTCGTCTACATTGCAAAACAGTGCCAACCGCTTTTTACGCCGGTCATC
>JAUYPR010000007.1 GCA_030695785.1 bacterium | reverse complement strand
ATTTAATCGTAGCGATAGAAAATTTAGATGATTGGGATTGGATAAAAGAACCACTATCCAAACTCGGATATGAATTTCGCAGAGATTTTAGGCAGAAACAAGGACATGTACTTTTTGTAAAAGGCTCGAAGGAAAATAGGACGCATTATTTGAAAGTAACCGAGCTCAATTCAGATTTTTGGAATGAGCACGTTCTTTTTCGCGATTATTTAATCAACAATCCAAAATATCGCCAAGAATACCAAAAATTGAAGGAGCAGATGTTGGAAGAGCACAAAGGAGAAAGAGGACCATATACAAAAGGCAAAGAGGAGTTTGTAAAGAAGATTCTCAAATTAGCCGGATTTAAGGGCAAGATACTATGAGTGATATAGTTATTGGCAGAGTTAGACATTTTTGCTAAAATACGTTCGAGCGAAGTCATATATTCGTACAGAAAGCTATTTTAGTCGTCGGCTTTATACGACAGAAATATTTTTTCGCGTCCGATTTTTTACTCGGCTTCACCAAGAACATTTATCTTCTTTTTTTGCTATTCTAGTTGTGTCTGTCTCGTAAGTCTAAGATTACCAGACAAAACTGACTCAATTACTTGATCCAGATCAACCGATTTCATCGCTTTCCCTTGCAATCCTTCCCCGGAATCTAGTTCAGTAGCCATTGCCTCAGCCTCATCTACCACTTCCATTCCATAATCCATGTAACCTGGCGATCTTACTGTTCTTGCGAAAAGCAAATCGGTCAGCAATTCTCTTACCACTATATCTTCAACACCGCGAAAATGTCGTTGCATCAAAACAATTACAGGTTTCGGATAAGCCTCTTTGGTAGTGTGAGCGTCTTTTATCGCTTGTCTTAAACAAGTAATTTTTTCAGAAAACGGCTCAAGTTTCCGAGCGGTTTCTCTCCAACATTGATCTCTTTGTTCGGGCGTAAGAGTCTCTAAAAGATTTGATAGTTGATCACCAATGTAAACTGCCACCACTATTCTGATTGCTTCTGGGAGCATCTTTTGTATTTCTGAACCTATGAGTGTTTCTGGCATAATTTTCTCCTCCTATTTTATAAAATTTTTCGATAATTGATTATTGATGAATAAAGTATGACGTATATATTAGTATATCAAATTTTTCTGTATTTTGCAACTTTGGACTTGAAAGTTTTTGATCAAGGTGGAACATGAGGAACAATCGTGTTAATATGTATCAGGAGTTCTTGAACTATGAACATTCACATTGTTTCAACAAAACGAATGCCTTCGGTTGATGTGGAGATTGTTGGCGTGTTTGAAGACCAAAAGACGCCAAAGGGGACAGATGCCGCAGCCTCTGCCATTATCGCGACACGGCAGCTGCAGGAAAAATTCGGTAAGCTCTACGATCTTCGACTCATTCCATCCACAGACCGCCGAGTCAAAAAAGCATTCGCGGTCATTGGGTTGGGGAAAGCAAAAACATTTAATATTGCCAAGGCGCGCAATGTCGTGGCCTCCGCTGTCCGAGGGATAGCGCCGATCAAGCCGTCCACTGTATCCGTCTCCCTCAAAGACGTGGGAGGAGAAAGCATGCTCGAAGCCGTGATAGATGGGGTTGTTTTTGGAGTATACGAGCATCATTACAAAACTGAGAAGAAAGAACAACGCATCACTGACGTCACGATTGTGACGGATGCTCGGGATGCAGAATCCAGGACGAATCATGCTCGCATCATCGCAGACGCTGTCTCATTTGTCCGAAAACTGGTAGATGAGCCAGCCAACACCATGACGCCCACCCGCTTGGCCGATCGAGCCAAAGAGCTCGAGCGATTCTCTGGTATCACCACGCGCATCATTGGGGAGAAGGAAGCAAAGGCAATGGGCATGGGTGCGTTTGCCGCAGTCAGTCAGGGAAGCGACGAGGAGGGGAAGGTCATTGTTGTCGAGTACAAGGGTTCGGCAAAGAAAGACAAACCCGTGATTGGTCTGGTCGGCAAGGGGATCACGTTTGATACAGGCGGATTGTCGCTTAAGTCCGACAAAGCCATGGAAACAATGAAGTGTGACATGGCTGGTGCGGCAACTGTGCTGGGAATTATAGCTGCGCTTGCACAAAAAAAGGCTCCTGTTCGCGTGATAGGTATTGCGATGGCCGCAGAAAACTCGCCGTCAGGCAAAGCAATCCGACCCGGCGACGTGGTGATGGCATTATCTGGAAAAACGGTCGAAATTCTGAATACCGATGCAGAAGGTCGGTTGGTTGTTGCCGACGGAGTGACATATGCTGACCGGCTCGGCGCAACACATATTATTGACCTCGCGACGCTGACCGGCGCATGCATGGTGGCGCTTGGATCAGAGATTGTCGGTCTTTTTTCCGGCGATGCACCGCTCGCCGAAAAACTGATGCAGGCTTCAAAGAAAACTGGTGAGCGGGTGTGGCAGCTTCCCATGGATGAAGACTTTGACGAGGAGATCAAAGGAACGATCGCAGATTATAAGAACGTCGGTGAGAAATACGGCGGCGCAACCACCGCTGCAAAATTCATTCAACTGGTCTCTGCGACAAAAAAACCTTGGGTGCACTTGGACATTGCCGGTCCGAGCTTTGAAGAAAAAGGAAAGCCGTGGATGGGGAAGGGAGGAACAGGGGTGATGGTGCGAACGTTGGTTCAGCTGACTGAGGAGATGTCAGCATGATCTCAGTCACCGATTTACGCAATGGCGCGATGTTTGAAGAAGATGGGCATTTGTGGCAGGTTTTGAAATACGAGCACATCAAAATGGGGCGTGGGAGTGCGACGATTAAGGTGAAAGTCCGCGATGTTCGCTCCGGAAGTCAAACCGACCGGTCTTTCATATCAGGTGCGAGGGTGCAGGAAGCAACATTGGAGAAACGGAAAGCGCAGTTTCTCTATGCCGATGATAAACACGCAGTGTTCATGGATGCATCGACGTTCGAGCAATTTCAGATCCCACGTTCGACATTGGGGGCGACGGTCAAGTTGTTCCGTGACGGGATGGATGTGACGGTTGCGATGGTGAAGGAAGAAGCGGTCGGCATCGAGCTTCCACCGACGTTGCCATTGCGCGTGGCGTCAGCAGATCCAGGAGTCAAAGGGGACTCGGTGTCGAATATGGTGAAAAGCGCAACATTAGAAAACGGGCTGAATGTTTCTGTGCCACTTTTTGTGAAAGAAGGAGACATCGTCAAACTTGATACGCGCACGTTTACGTATGCAGGAAGGTTGAGCGACAAAGGGCCGAAGGTCCCGAGCGGAGTCGAGGGATAATTTCATGCGTCCGATCCTCTTTGATATTGGGCCGGTGAGCGTCTCTTCTTTCGGGTTCTTCTTAGGTCTCGGCTTTTTGGTTGCGAGCATCATGATTGTCCGGGCCGCCCGGCACGAACACTGGAATAGGGAACGTATCTTGGATGTGTTCCTTGCCACGGTCTTTGTCGGGTTTCTCGGGGCACGGCTCGTGTATATCTTTTTGCATCCGTATGAGTTTGAGGGAAGTCTGGCCCGCATGGTGCAGTTCTACCGCTATCCAGGCTTCTCATTTCCCGGGGTTCTCTTCGGAGGACTTCTTGGGTTTTTCATTGCCGGCCGGCGGTCGCGGTTGCCTTTGCTTCTCATGGCCGATGCATTTGCGCTTGCATACCTCGCGGCAGAGCTATTTGGAGGAGTTGGTTGTTTTCTTTCCGGATGTATGGTGGGGAGCATTACCTACATGCCGTGGGGTATCGTGATTCCCGGCATGATTGGCCGTCGGCACCCAATCCCTGTGTATCTTTTTCTCGTGACACTTGTTCTCCTTTTTCTCCTCACGCACATCCGCGGCCGCTTTGCGTGGTACGGAACCAAGCAGAGTGTATTAAAGCCCGGGCTCTTTCTTTTTGTTGTCCTCTCGTTCCTTTCCCTGCGGACAGCCGTTGTTGATTTCGTTCGCGACGATAGTGTATACTGGTTTGGTGCCCGTCTGTACCAGCTTGTTGGACTGACTGGTTTTTTTCTGGCTGCGGGTATCGGGTATCAACGGCAGGAACGTAATATTGGGGATGATCTCAAAGGATTGCTTGGGACACTGGCACATCCTTCAGAGATTGTCTCTCTTTTATTTGTCCAGCCGTGGCGCTCAGTGATTGTATTTTTCAGAGGTTTAGAGCTGCAAAAGAAACGAAAAAACAAAGGATGGCAACTATTCAAACGATTCAAAAAAAGCTAGACGAAGAAAAAACGCGCCTCCAAAAGCAGCTCGCCACGCTTTCTGCGGAGGATCCTTTGTCGGGCGATATGACAGAAGCGCATGAAAGTGGGGAAGATGCCACGCGGACAGCGGCGCACGACCGCAACATCGCCCTACGCCGGGAAGTGGAGATGATGCTCGCTGATGTCATGGACGCCACCAAGAGGGTCAAAGAAGGGACGTATGGGAAGTGTGAAGTGTGCCACGACGCAATCGAACCCGCGCGGTTAGCGCTGATGCCGACTGCGGGTTTATGTATGCGTTGTCAGCAAAGAGAAGAGAAACGGTCCTAAATGTATGACAAAGCGCATTCTTATTATTGAAGATGACCTTGACCACCAAGGCTTGTATGCGTCGGTGTTAATGGAAGCCGGCTACGCGGTTGACACGGCCTCGGATGGGGTGGAGGGTGAGCGGAAGATCCGCGAAGGAAAAGCGGATTTGGTGCTTTTGGATATTATTTTGCCGAAAACCGATGGCATGAATATTTTGAAAAACCTCAAGGCGTTTCCGCCGAAAACGATGCCGAAAATTGTGCTTCTGACGAATCTGCCGGATGAACGGGTGGCAAAAGAGGGGTTAAAAAACGGCGCGGATGGGTTTCTGATGAAATCAAAACTCGAACCCCAAGACCTCGTTGGCGAAGTCCGCTCGTATTTGAAATGAATTTGAACCCACTTCCTCCAGCTATTCTCTTTCAAGACAACGATATTTTGGTTTTGAATAAACCCGCGGGGTTGGTGGTGGACCGGTCGGCCTCGCAAACTGCTGGGACGCTGCAAGATTGGCTGGAGTGTCAGTTTCCGCATCAGAAGTCGATCCAGCGCAGCGGCATTGTCCACCGTCTCGATAAAGAAACCTCGGGTCTTTTACTCGTCGCTCGAAATGAGATGGCGCGGGTTCATCTGATCGAGCAATTTTCATCCCGGGCGATCCAAAAGGTGTACGTCGCACTTTTACACGGTCAGCTTGAGCGTGAACGAACAGTCGAAGGTGCGATTGGACGGAACCCAAAGAATCGCGAAAAGTTCACCGTTCTTTCAGACGGAAAAGATGCAATCACGATGTTTCGTCCAACAAAACATTTTTCTTTCCCTTTAGAAAAACTCAAGGAGTGGGGGATTCGGCTAAAGCCCGCGTTTGCCTCCGAGTACGCCAACGTAACGCTCGTTGAAGCATTTCCCAAAACCGGCCGGACACACCAGATTCGTGTCCATGCACAATCCATCGGACATCCGGTCATCTCCGATGAACGCTACGCGGGCAGAAAACGGAGCCGCATTGATCGGAAATGGTGTCCGCGGCTGTTTTTGCACGCGTCAACGCTGACGTTCCTACATCCAAAAACCGGAGAAACAATGACATTTTCAGCCGACCTTCCTGATATCCTCACCTTCTCCCTTTCGATCCTTCTTTCGAAGTGATACACTCTTCTTCAGCTGCCACATGTCTCCATTTTTTGCACAACTGAGCGCTGTCGTCGGCATAGCAACTATTGTCGCATTTTGCATGCGGTTGTTGCGCCAGCCGTTGATTCTTGCATACATTTTTGCCGGTGTGCTTTTGGGAATTTTCCGCGTGATCGATGTGCGTGGTTCCGAAACATTGGAGTTTTTGCCGCAGATTGGGATTGCGTTTTTGTTGTTTATGGTTGGAATGGAACTCGATCTGCGGGAACTGCGTAAGATTGGGAAGAGCATTTTTTCAACGAGTATCTTGCAGGTCCTCATCACTTTCTCTGCGGTGGTGCTCCTCGGTATCGGGCTCGGCATCGCGCTCAAGGAGTCGGTGTATCTTGCGATTGGCCTTGGATTTTCCAGCACGATTTTGGTCGTGAAGTTCCTGACGGAACGAAAAGCAGTGCACACCTTGTATGGCCGCCTCGCGATCGGCATTCTCCTTGTAGAAGACCTGATTGCGGTGATCGTGCTTATGCTGTTGTCTATTTATCAGCATACCCCAAGTCTCACGCAGAATTTCGTCCTTTTCCCGTTCGTGATGATTGTATTGAAAGGAGCCGCGGTTTTGTATCTCCTTCTTTTTCTGTCCAAACGCGTGCTTCCGTGGTGCATTGGTTTAGTCGCGTCGTCGACGGAGCTGTTGATGTTAGCCACCATCGCGTGGTGTTTGGGCTTTGTGTCTTTGACCACCGCGCTCGGTTTCTCGAGTGAAATTGGTGCGTTTCTTGCCGGGGTGGCGCTTGCATCCTCGCCGTACCGGTATCAAATTGCGGGCACGATACGGCCGCTCCGTGACTTTTTTATTGCTATTTTCTTTATCGATTTAGGGACGCGGGTGCAGTTTTTCAATGTGCAAAAACTGCTCGGTCCGATCGCCATTTTTTCGCTTTTTGTGCTCTTTTCCAAACCATTGATCTTTATGACGATCCTTGGCCGCCAAGGGTATCCGCGCTTTGTGTACTTTATGTCGGCTGTGACACTGACACAGGTCTCCGAGTTTTCGATGATCCTCGCGGTTGCCGGAAGTAAGGTCGGCCATGTTTCTGCTGAAGGAGTAACGATGGTGACCATGGTCGGACTCATCACCATGACGTTATCGTCGTTAGGCATGACGCATGCAAACGAACTGTATCGGCGCTTCCGTCATGTCCTGGGCGTGTTTGAAAAGGCACGGACGGTTGGGTTGGAAAAACCACGCGTAGAACGCACCGGCCATGTGGTGCTCATTGGTGCGCACCGCATCGGCGAACTGATCGTCCGTTTGTTGCAGCAAAAATCTATCCCGTTTGTGGTGGTCGATTCGAATCCGGATATTATGAAACGCTTGGAAAAACAGGGCGCGCAAACCGTGTTTGGAAGTATTGGCGACCCGGAAGTGATGGATCAGGTTGGTTTAGAGAAAGCGAAGCTTGTGATTTCAACGATTACCGATTTAGAAGACAACGAAAATTTACTGCGGGAATTGCGGGCCCATCGAAGTTCCGCAAAAGTCATCATGGCTGCGGATTTTCCGCTTGAGGCGTATGAGTTGTACAAACGCGGGGTGCACTACGTGATGCTGCCATACACCGAGGCCGGCACGCACATTGTGCATCTTTTGGATGAACATATTGGGAATTTATCGTTTTTTGATCGTCAGATTGAAACGCGCATGAAAGATGTACTTCGCTGGGCAAAGATAGACGAGTAGACATGATGCAATTTCCGCTTTTTCTTTTTGGATTACTGTTGCTGCTGAAAGCTGCGGACTGGTTTTTGGATGCAGGCATCAAACTTTCCCGTTTGGTGCGTATTCCAACCGTGGTGATTGGCGCGACACTTGTGAGTTTAGCCACCACACTGCCCGAGACAACGATTTCATTCATAGCCGGTCTTCGCGGACACACCGATCTCGCGCTTGGGAATGCTCTCGCAACCCCGGTGATGAATCTTGCCCTCATTTTCCCGCTGTTTTTTCTCGCCGCGCCCATGACTGACCCAAAAAAAGTCGTCTCTATTCGTGCCGGTGTTTTTCTCGCCACACTGGTTGGTATTTGGATGATGGCTGCGATATCAGGCGAAATTTCAAGTGCAGCAGGTTTTGCCCTGTTGTTGCTGGCAGGGATATATATTGTTTTGATGTATATGGTTGGCCGGCCGTTAGATAGGAAGAGCACAACACTCATGCCTTTTTTTGAGTGGTTGCAGATGCATTTGCTCGGCCACATCCGCTGGGCAAGGAATGAATCGGTTCGTATCCGGCCGAAGATACTGGCGATGTTGTTTGGGAAATTTTTGTTTGGATTGTTTGCGATTGTTGTCTCCGGCCAGGTGTTGGTGGACCAAGGCATGCAGATTGCAAACACGCTGCATGTGCCAGATTATTTGATTGGAATGACGCTGATTGCATTCGGGACGTCACTGCCAGAATTTGCCACGGCGCTATCGGCAATCAAAAGCCGGCGGGAAAGCTTATCCGTAAGTAATCTTCTCGGCGCGTCGTTCCTCACGATCACTCTTGCGTTGGGGCTCGCGGCATTTCTCTCTCCAGTTCAAGTGGATGCGTCCATGCTGACGTTCGATTTTCCCCTCGCGTTTCTGGCCGGTGCATCGACCATTCTTTTAGTCCATCTGCGTCCCCGGCGCGTGAAACCAGTTGCACGAGCCATCGTCATCCTTTTTCTCTTCGCCCTCGTCGCCCGCTCGCTGTGGATTGCGATGGGGGTGAAATGATCATGATATACTTTGCTCGTATGGAAAAAACGATCCTCAACTTTCGCGTCATCATTGAACCTGAACGGCATGGGAAGAAAATGGTCTATAATGCGTTCTGTCCTTCACTGTGTGTTGCTGATTATGGAAACAGCATTGATGAGGTGCTTGATAGCATAAAGGATGGAATCGTACTCGCGCAACAAGTCGAAATAACGGCACCAAACCCTCTACAAGCTTATTGAGCTTTAGAATAGAATTCCACCCGACGGGTGGAAGAAAATGCTTAAGAAATGGTGGCGGGTTTTTTTAACTTGAAACCAAAGGTAGTAAGCATAATGGGGAAGATGCCAGCAAACAGACTGACGACAAGTGAGGCAAAACTATGCAACAACAGCGACCTCATGTAGCGACTCTTTCGTCGCTACAGACAGTAACTTGTTGAATGAGCGCACCAATGGTGCCACCCAATCCTCGTAGTTTCCATCGTACATCGTGACTGCCACACGCTCTGGCGAGTTAGGAAGGTATGGTTCCTCTATTTGGACGTGACGCCCGTCTGCAATTATGAAGGGGTGAGTAGGACGTTGCGGTACCGTATAGAGTTCGATTTTTGCCTCGGCATCCTTGATCGTGCCGAGTGCCATCCGGCTCTTCGCTGATGGGCCTACCACAGTAATGATGCGCAGGTGGACATTTCGATCGGAAATAACACTGTTAAGCGTGTCAAAGAACGTGGTTCCGCAAAAGTACTCTGGGTCAAGATCACCGGACACCATGTCAATCTGATGCTCCGCATCTCGCACCACCTCGGCACACGAAGCAATGACGGCATCTCTGCTGCCGTTCACCTTGAAGTCTCCGGTATTCAGAGATTCAGATTCTCCAATGCTGATCCGATTCCACCCGATGCGTATCCACTCCATGCCTTTTGGAATGTATCTCTTGAGAGGTTTTCTTTCCATGCGAGTAATTAAACATCAAATCATCAGTATTGTCAAACGAATGAATAGTATCAGCAAAGTCAATCGTTCTTCGCTACAATAAGATGGATGCTTTTTCGGTGCATACAGTGTGAACAACTGGTGGGGGAGGTGCGGTTTGGCGGGCGGAACAGGAACCATTGCCCGTGGTGTTTGTGGTCGCAACACGTGGATGAAAAAAAAGGGGACCGTGCGTCTCTATGCCATGGCCGGATGAAACCAACGGGCAAGTTTCGGAAGAGAACCGGGGAAGAAGTGATTGTGCACCAATGCGAACAGTGTGGGGCAATACGGTGGAACCGCGTTGCAGCGGATGATGATGAGCAACTGGTTGGGGCGTTGCCGATTGTTATCCGTCATCTTGAAGTACAATAGTGTTATGAACGACGAGATTTCAGTCCGCCGGGGAACACGGGCAGATGCAGACAAGGTTGCCATGGTTCTTTTAGCCAACTACAACATGCACACGTTCGCTGCCGCGAAAGATGCGTATCTGCGTGAGTTGGCGCAGCATCATCGGTATGTGGTTGCGACGCGATCGGGGGAAATTGTCGGCCTTTGCTCGTGGTTTTTGCACGGTGTACCCCATCATGGGTTAGCGGAACTGGACCGCATCGCGGTTCTTGAGCCATACCGTTTGCAGGGGGTGGGACGGAAGATTTTTGAAGGAGTGGTTGCCGACGCGCAGGCGTTATATGAAAAGCAAGGGCATACACTCCGAAAGCTATTTCTTCTGACGCATGATGACAATGCAGCTGCCGGGGCGTTTTATGCGAAAATGGGGATGAAGAAAGAAACAGTTCTCCCGTCGCACTATTATGCCGGCCGGGATGAAGCTGTGTTCTCCAAGTTTTTTGACGCATGATGTTTCGCATTTTATCATTGAGCTTGATGGTTGGGTGTCTTTTGGGCGTTGCGTTTTTTAGCGGCCTCCTTTTGTTGAATCGTCAAAAAACGAGCGGAGTTCAAGGGTCGGCCAAGACCCCGCGTGCCATGCAACAAAAACCACCAAATAATAACGAGCTTTCTGCACTTCTGACGTCAACCTTTGCCGGCAAAGAAGAAACTTATGCGATTGTGATTGAAGACCTTGCGGCGGATCGAAGGGCGAGTATGCAAGATGACCGGGTGATGCAGACGGCAAGTTTGTCTACAGAGCGTACCATGGCTGCGCTGTTTGATGCGGCAAACAAAAGCGGAGAAGAGATGTCGGATGA
>JAUYPR010000084.1 GCA_030695785.1 bacterium | reverse complement strand
CGGTCACAACGACGCAAATCCCGATGACACTTCTTTTTTTGACAGAATTTTTCCCCGCTTCGGCAGATGCGATCACAGGCGGCATCGAGGCGCGCATGTGGTATGTGACGCGGTTGCTGGCAGAGAAACATGAGGTGACTGTTATTGCTTCTCACCAACCAGAAACAGAGCGGGAAGAGATTATTAACCGAGTCCGCGTCCTGCGTGTTGGACCGACCTATACATACACATCAACCGGAAATCTTTTTGCGCGGTTGAGGTTTGTTATTGCCGCTTGGAAGAAAGGGAGACGACAATCTTCAGATATTGTTGAAGGGTCAACTTTTTTAACACACCCTATTGCGTTTTTTGTCGCGCAGCATATTGGAGCGAAAAGTGCCGCGTGGGTGGCGGATGTATGGGGATGGAAGTGGCTTTCCTACGGAGGTCCTTTTGGGCTTCTCGGTCTGTTTATCGAACAATTGACGTTGAGTTTGCCTTGGGATGTGATGGTCTGTATTAGTCAGGTCGTTGCGCAAAAAGTCAAGACCGAGTCCATCGGCAAAAACAAGGTTATGATCATTCCGTGCGGGATCGATCTTGCTGAATTTCCATCCAAACCAAGGAAGAAAGAAAGAGGTTTGCTTGTGTGGTCCGGCCGGTTTGTGGAGTATAAACGACCTTTTTTCTTCCTTGATGCGGTCAAACAATTATCCTGGAAGGATCCGAAAATCCATGCGGTCATGATCGGTCACGGGCCGCTCCTTTTGAAAGTTCAAGATTACATCAAGAAAGAAGGATTGTTTGATGTTGTCGAGATAAAATCAAATCTCCCGAGAAAAATGTTTGTGGATACGCTTGCCCGTGCACAACTGTTTGTGCAAACGTCAGTTGTTGAAGGGTTTGGGATTGTGGTGTTGGAAGCGCTTGCCGTGTACACACCAGTGGTTGTCCCCGACCTTCCAATCTATCGTGAAGTGACCGCAGGAAAAGGAGTTATGTTTATCAAAGCCAATGATGTCAACGATCTTGCGGATGCGGAGAAAATTGGATGGTTTTTAGGGAAGAGGAACGTTCGAGATCTCCAGCGGGAAGGGAGAAAGCATGCAGAAACATACGATTGGCGCATTATTGCAAAAGAGACTCGAGATAAATATCGAGCGATCGTCCGACTGCTTCATAGACCAATGTGAAAAAATCGTCGAGTGAATCCCCGAGTTGTGCTTTTTCAATCGCATTGATGTATCGGCGTCTGTCTTCTTTCCGAATAATTGCCGGCGGATATCCTTCCTGCATCAGGAGCGTGTTCATGAATAAACGCGCTACTCTCCCGTTGCCGTCAACAAATGGATGAATACTTACCAGCCGATGATGCGCTTGCGCAGCGATTCTGGCCGGGTGTTCGGTGAGAGGGGAATGGAGCCAATGAAAGAATTCCCGCATCAGCATCGGAATCTTTACGGCATTCGGCATGATGACTGTCGACCCAGCGATCCTCACCGGAATAGTTCGGGTGCGTCCGGCATTCGCATCGTCAATTTTGCTCAAGATCAGCTTATGGATGGCAAGAATGTCATCTGGAGTTATCGCCTGCCTTTTTTTGGACACGAGCGAAGTTATGAAGGTAAGGGCTTGGGCATGGTTGATGGCCTCAAGATGTTCCTGGAGAGTTTTTCCATCAACGGTCAAGCCTTTCTCTACCACCAATGCCGTCTCCGCACGGGAGAGCGTATTTCCTTCAATTGCATTGGATGTGTATGTCAGTTCAATGCGATACCACTCGTCGAGATTTTTGGCCAACGCCGCTGGGAGAGGTCGAAATTTATCGAGCGCCTGTTTTTTTGCGGTCAAAATTTGCAGTAGATTACGCATGAGTATCCTTCATTCTGATTTTAGCACAGTCTGGATTCTCTGTAATTTTTCACCAGCCGTATAGCAGTATTCTACGGCTTTATCCAGGAGGAAAAATCTGTTTTCCCCATTGCTGTTTTATGTTAAGATTGTTATGTAAGTAATTATGTCCTTACATGCAGAGAGAATACTATGAGCAGATCACGATCAGACTCCATCCGCAAACTTACTCGCATTGGAAAAATGAGCTACGGAGTAATTATCCCAATCGACATCATCCGGAAATTTAACTGGAGAGAACGGCAGAAACTCGAGGTTTTAGAACGCCCAGGAAAAACGCTCCTTATCCGCGATTTCAAACCCAAGAGATAAATGAGATCCTCTCTATGATATGATCCGGCTATGAAAATTGTGGTGACAGGTGGGGCTGGTTTCATCGGATGTAATATAGCCTCGAGGTACGCTAAAAAAGATCATCACGTCATTGTCATTGATAACTTGAGCCGGGCTGGGACAGAGAAAAATCGAGACTGGCTTCTCAAGACATTTCCAAAAAACATCACATTTGAACATGGCGACATCCGTAAAGAAAAAGATTTGACATCCATCAAAAACGCCGATCTTGTGTTCCACATGGCTGCGCAAGTGGCGGTCACCACGTCCGTGACCGATCCACGATCGGACTTTGAGATCAACGCACTTGGGACATTCAACGTCCTTGAAGCAGTGCGTACCCTCGCGTCAAAAGCAATTGTCATCTACGCCTCGACGAACAAAGTTTACGGCAGTATGGAGTCAGTCGGCGTCAAAGAAATTGCTGGACGATGGGAGTATGTTAATCCGACACTTCGCCGAAAAGGGGTTCCGGAAACATTGACGCTTGATTTCCATTCACCGTATGGATGTTCAAAAGGCACGGGGGACCAATATGCGCGCGACTACCATCGGATTTTTGGGCTTAAAACGATCGTCTTTCGCCAGTCGTGTATTTACGGCCCGCGGCAGTTTGGAAATGAAGATCAAGGGTGGGTGATGTACTTCACAAGGTCAGCGCTCGCGGGTCGGTCAATAACCATCTATGGCGACGGCAAACAGATCCGTGATATTCTGCATGTGGATGATCTCCTAGATGCGTATGATTGTGCAATTAACCGCATCGAAAAAACAGCGGGGCAAATCTTCAACATTGGCGGCGGACCAACACAAACGATCTCCCTTCTTGAGTTGATTGCTTCTCTTGAAAAAACGCTTGGACGAAAGATCAAGCTGAATTATGATGATTGGCGGTCAGGCGATCAGAAAGTGTATGTATCCTGTATCAGGAAAGCGAAACAAGATATTGGTTGGAAGTCAAAGATTGAGGTAGAAACGGGTCTGTCCTCTCTTCTCGCATGGGCAAAAACCTTATCATAATCGTTTTTCTTCTTGCCCTAGCTCTCATTCGTTTCAGTCCGCTCCTGAATAGACCCTTTGTCGGACTCCATGATTTTAACGGCGTCTTTTACGGAAATATTGCCCGTAATTATCTACGATATGGTTTGGCTGACACAAAGGTCGGTCAAGTAACCGGACTTGATGCAGAGGGATCGTTTCGTTATCACATCAACCACCCAGCAACGCTCCCGCTGTTGATTGCCGGGTCGTATACGTTGTTCGGTATTTCGGAATTTTCAACGCGGCTGATTCCTCTCGTTGCATCCCTTTCTGCTATTGTTTGGATGTTTTTGCTTGGAAAAGAACTCGCCGGACGTTCTGTTGGAATGCTCGCGTCCATATTGATGATGACCACACCAATGTTCGCCTATTTCGGCGTGATGCCGGTTTTTGAGCCGCTTGTGTTTGCAGCCTCGTTATTCAGCATCTGGCAGTATTGTTTATGGCTGCGGACCAAACGGAATCGTCACGTTGTGTTTTTGTTCATCGGACTTATCGGCGGACTTTTGGTTGATTGGATAGGTGTGTATCTTTTACCGGTTTTGACGATCCACGCTTTTTGGTCACATGGGTTCAAAACCATCGCCAAACCATTTCTTTTCCTTTGGATGAGTATGGCGTTGACGTTGCTTCTCCTTTTTGGACACGTGATGATGCTGACCGGGCACCTGTTCTCAAGCGGACTCGGCCAGTCATTCATTTTTCGCACCGGTTTTGGGGTTCAAGGACAGTACGCATTTTCGATGATTGATCTCTTGAAAAGAGAGGCGCGTATGGTGGTTATATACTTGAATGGAGTTCTGCTGCTCCTTTCTTTTTTGGGACTTTTTGGAAATAAACGTCTGTTGTTATTGCTGCTTTTTGGTTGGGGAACGATCCACGTGGTTATTTTCCGCAACGCTGGTTTTATTCATGAGTACCTTTTGTTCCCTTTGCTCGCATTTATCTGTTTATCTGCAGCGATGGTTGTCGACGTTTTTTTTCATAGAATTCGACGATTATCGTTTGTGTTTGCGGTCTGTCTGATAGTGCTCGTTTTGAGTTTGTCGTTTCTCGAACGCAGACCGTTTCTTCAAACACTGCAAACGACCGAATATTTTCGTCCGGGGTATGAACTCGGGCAACTCTTGCATTCGTTGACAAGTCCGAACGACCGTATCGTCGTTGCCTCGACTCAATTCTGGAGTTTTTACGGGCCATCCACTGCGTTTTACGCTGATCGTCAATTTGAGGTGGAGATTTCGTCATTTGAGAACGCAGATTATGTGGTACAGGTGAAAAGCCACGATGAACTTCAAGATGAAACGACGCGCTATCTCAAAGATCATTTCCCATACATCGAAAAGGGTGCGTTTGTCGTGTATGATCTTCGAGCATGATGGTTACACTGGATAGTCGGAAATATTTTTACCGGTATATTCAAATTGCGCCGCTTTCTTTAGCCCTGTGGCGTGGCGTTGAAGCGGCCGCGTTTGCAGAGCATCCTCTCAACCATCCGATTTTAGATGTCGGCTGCGGGTTTGGAGAATTCGGCGGCGTCTTTTTTGATTCAACTGTTGAGGTTGGGATCGACTTGAATCAAAAAGATCTTTTACATGCGGCAAAGTCAGGAAAATATAAACAAACGGCATGGGCGGACGCACGCAAACTTCCCTTCAAATCAAAACAGTTCAGAACAGTCATTTCTGTCAGCACGATTGAACATATCACGGACAGACACGACCAGGTGTTTCGAGAAATCTATCGCGTCTTGAAACCTGGAGGACGACTTATCTGTACCATGCCAACGACCCATCTTTATTCAGCATTATCTATCCCCACTCTCCTTGAATTCATTGGATGGAAAGATGCTGCACACGCGTACTTTCGCCTCTACAACAAGGCGTTTAAACACGTGTTTCTTCCACCACCGAATGTCTGGAAACGTTTGGTCAGAAATGCTGGGTTTGACATCGAAGTGTTTGAAGGCACGCTCTCGCGTTTGACGCTGTTTTTCTTTGAGGCGTTTTTGCCCATTGCCTTTATTTCACAAATTGAAAAACTCTTTTTTGGGAAACGGGCCGCGGCATTTCCGTCACTGCGCCGTCGTGTTCTTGGTCCATTTTCTGTATTCATGCAGCGGGATCCAAAGAATCTTGCGAATATTATCATTGTTGCCCGAAAACCGAAATGATGAAAACAGGCATCGCATCGGCCTGCCTTCTTCTCCTCGGGTTCGTCGTCCTGCTCCCTATTTGGCAGACCGGGCTCTATGCTTCCCACGATGGAGAAATTCATGTTGCCCGTCTTGCGCAATTTACCCAAGCGCTTCTCGACGGTCATGTTCCAGTTCGATGGCTAGCCGCGTGGTTCGACAGCATGGGGTATCCAGCGTTTGTCTATGCGTACAGTTTGCCCTACTACGCCGGAGCACTACTTCGTTTCGTTCTCCCAATCTCTTTTGTGGACATATTGAAAGTTCTTCTCGTGAGCTCTTTTCTCGTTTCAGGACTCTTGCAGTGTATCTTCCTCCGCCGGTTCTTTGGCGTCACCGCCAGCCTGCTTGGCGCGGCGTTTTTCCTCTTTGCCCCATACCGCTTTGCCGATCTGTATGAACGCGCCGCACTTGGCGAATCGTTCGCGCTCTTATTTGTGCCCGCGTTGTTCCTCGCAACTCATCGCATCTTTGATGGAAAAAAAGACGGAGTTTTATGGTTTGGACTTGTCCTTTCAGGATTTATGATGACCCATCTGATTACATTTGCGCTCATTCTTCCTTTTTGGTTCGGGTACACGTTCATTGCATACCGCCATGCGTTCCTTCAGAAATTCCATCATTTTCTCGTCGGAATTATCCTCGGTTTGCTTTTAAGTGCTTTTTCCTGGATGCCGCTTGTGTTTGAGCGCGGATACACCGATGCAGACGTCGCATACCAATCCATCTACCGGGGACACTTTGTTCAGTTTTTGACATTGCTTCGGACAGAAAGCGCAATTCAGTTGGGCGTGAGTGGTGTCTCTATTTTTGTCTTGTCAGCCGCAATGATTGCTCTACGGATCGTCAAAAAACAATTCGTCAATACGTTTGCTCTATTTTTTCTGGTGACGGCGCTCACTGCTTTTTTTCTGATTCTCCCAATCACGGC
>JAUYPR010000082.1 GCA_030695785.1 bacterium | reverse complement strand
GCTGCGCGACCAACCACGCAATAGGGTGTGTTAAAAAGGTTGACCCTTCAACAATATCTGAAGATTGTCGTCTCCCTTCCATCCAAGCGGCAACGACAAACCTCAACCGCTCAAAAAGATTTCCAATCGATGTGTAGGAATAGGTCGGTCCAACACGCAAGACGCGAACGTTATCAATCATCTCATCTCGCATTGTCTTGGGTTGATGTGAAGCGATAACCATCACCCTATGTTTTTCTGCAAGGATTCTCGTCACATACCATAATCGCGCCTCGATGCCGCCTGTGATCGCATCTGCCGAAGCGGGGAAAAATTCTGTCAAAAAAAGAAGTGTCATCGGGATTTGCGTCGTTGTGACCGACCAAACTCTTTCAACGCAATCTGTCGCACCAATTCGCTGACCTCATGACGCACACCCTCCATCATGACGTACAGACGAAACACTAAATAAAACAAAAGGAAAATGGAAGCATAAAGGACAACATCGACACCCCGACCGATACCAAGAAAGTTCGCAACTTTTGTCGTCGAATCTGGCGAGAGCACGGCAACAAACGCAAGGGAAAAAATCACAATCCAAAAAAGGAAAAAACCGAATGAAAGCGTGCCATCACGCAAACGCAACAGCACGCGCGAGAGTGCAAACAGGGCAAACGGAATAAAAATCCACTGAATCGTCATTCTACTCCACCGCCCGGAGCAGAAGCTTCCACATCACATGGACGCCGTTCGACAACTTCTGCCCCTTAGCTAAAGAATATTCTGTGTATATTGATCGGACTGGAACCTCTTCGAATCGTAATTTGTAACGCGCAATTTTTTGGAATATCTCCGATGACACTTCCATCCTTTGACTCCGCAGTCGCATCACATCCAGCGCACGTTTTGAAAATGCGCGGTATCCAGATTGAGTATCGCTTGACCACATACCAAAAAGCATCCACGTGAACACATTTCCAAAAAAAACAGCAATCCTCCGAAGGATCGGCATACCTTCTCCGGACTTCGTGCGCGACCCAATCACCACATCCGCCCGCCCATCCAAAATAGGCTGAACGAGTTTTTTCATCTCTTGCGCGTCGTGCTGTCCGTCCGCGTCGATCGTGACAACTGCATCAGGATCAAATAACCGAGCAGCCTGGAACCCTGTCTCAAGCGTTGCCCCAAGACCGCGATTTTTTGGATGCCTGATCACCTTTGCACCGAAAACGTTTGCCGCTTTACTCGTCCCATCAGAACTTCCATCGTCGACGACGACAATGTGACGAACAACATTTTCCTTTTTGATGGCGGCGATGACACCGCCGACTGTTTCGGATTCGTTATAGGCAGGAATTATGGCGACGATGGTTGGTTGACGCATGGTCCGTCTTCCCTCACTGCGCGCAAGAGCGCACTATTCCCTTGCCTCCAGATTGTACAATAAATCCCTGAATTCGTCTCTGGCGCAGGGTTCCAGACAAGCTGGCCACGGTTTTCCCACCAAAAATTGATCTCCGGCTGGCCCGGATGAAAATCTACCAGGAGGTATTCCATCGCATTTACAAAATTCCATGGACATGCCCGCTCGCCGCAGGGGAATGAAGAAAAGATTGATTTGTGTTCCGCGTTCCCTTGATAATGCGGGAAGCCTGTCGGGCCGATCGTTCGAATATCCCGACGTGTCGCAATATGGCTAGCCAGATTATTAAATGTCCCTACTGAAACATCCGGAGGCAGGTGCTTGATAACCTCACGGGTATCCCGCATCCATTGTTCCTCTTTGTAAAACGCTGGTTTTGCCAAACCGTTCAGCGGCAGATGGAGTTTCCACTGCATAAAGAGTGTTGAGAGTATGAGGATGATTGAAGCGCACGTCGGAAGAAGTTGTTTCCACCTCTTTGGGATGGCTCGCTGAAATGAGGCAACTCCTGCAATTGCAGAAAACGCGAGGAACGGTGCGAGCGGGACACGGTAATGGAGCCCAATACCCCACCGCCCATAAAATGCAGGGTCAAGAAAATTCACAAAAAAATGCGAGAGGACAGGGAGGAGGGTGACGGGCGAAAGAAGCGAGAGAAAAGAAAACGAGCCAAATGACCGTAAAATTGTCTGTATTTTTTCCGGAGGATCGAGAAAAACACTCATCCATCCTTGCACATCATGCGGAAAAGACGCATTGTATTTAAATAGTCCATCGGTATTAAACAATGGAATTCCAACCCTGGTCACAAAGAAAAACCATCCTACACTCAAAAGAATAGTCAGTGCTCCTGCACGAACATGCTTGAGCATCACCATCGTTCCCCCCCACGCGGCGAGCAGTGTACTCACATCTTCTTTCCACAAAAGTGACAGCGTAAAAAAAGTCCAGTACAGAAACCAGCGCCGCGACAGCGCAAAGAACATCATCCAAGATAAAAACCCAGTCGCAAATGTGATCATGTGGACGTCAAATAAGAGGGCATTTTGCACGCCGAAAAAAAGAAGGTAAGAAAACTGGACCGCGAACGGAAAAAGTTTGTGCTTCACCATTCTACGCGCAAGGAACCCAAGCGGAATTGCGCCACTCACCACGACCAGCGACTGCAAAACAAGCAGTGTGATTGCGTTGGGATACATCCAAAAAAACGGCGTGAAAAGCATAAATGATGGGGCAAAATGATCACCCCAAATATGCGTTCCACGGATTGAGCTTAAAGGTGCTTCAAACTGACTGTACAACCACAAGACTTGCGTATAAATACCCAGATCATATCCAAACGATCCAAAATGAAGGTGCCGGATGATCGAGGCAAACGAATAGATGAACAGAAACAGTATCGGTAACACGAAGAGGAATCTGTCATTCATGCTTTTATTCATGCTTTCTCGAGCAGGGATAAATAGACACACATCGTCTGTTCTGCGGTTTTTTCCCATGTATATTGCTTTGCATGTTCTTTCCCTTTTCTGATCAAGCGAGACCGATCAACGGTCTTCAATGAAACAACTTGCTTCATTGCTTCGGCGATATCATCTTCATCGTTCTGATCAACATATCGAACCACCCGACCACCAATCTCACGAAGGACTGGAATGTCACTTGCAATCACCGGGCAACCGGCTGTGAGCGCTTCCAAAACCGGCAAGCCAAACCCTTCATCGCGCGAGGGAACAACAAGCGCGATAGCTCGACGGTACAGTTGGACTAATACAACATCCCGCACATGTCCGGCAAAGATAAACTGGGGGTCATCGCGAAAAAGTTCGAGAAACGTTTTCAGATCCCTGAGTTCTGGGTGATCGCTCGGATTTTGACGAAACGCACGCCCAACAAACACCATTGGAAATGATGTCTTCTTCACCGCTCTTCCCAAGCGAACAATGTTTTTATTCCACCCAACATCACCAACGTAAAGAAAAAATCTTCCGGTCAATCCAAGCGGACGTTTTGGAACGACACGACGAGAAAAAATCGCCCGAGGCGCCAGGGGAATCGACCTCATGGCTGATCGGTCAATAGCACAAATATTGATGATATCTTTCACCGTCGCATGTGCGTCAGTGATGAGCGCATCGGCCCGGCGGAGCCGTGCAAGCTGAATCGCAGCCTTCACTTTTCCTTTTAATCCTGGGGGATAGTATGCTGGATACTTGAGCGGGATCACGTCATGGACAGTCACAACACTTTTCTTTGGAAAGCGTAACGGAAGAGAAAGTCGGAAAAAATCAATCGAAGGGTAGTGGATAATGTCCGCGTCTGCCGGCAACTCTCCCTGCTCGAGCAAGAGAAATGTATCCTTTTGAAACTGTTTCTTGAGGGCAGTTTGGAGCTCGTCAACATACACGCCAATTCCCCGCCCACCCTTTGCGGTTTCGGAATGTCGAACATCGAATACAACCTTCATGCTTTTTTGAAATCATAACCCAAAACGCGTGCGTGCATCTTCTTGGCTTCCCAGAAAAGACGCGAAAGAAAATGTCGTGGTTACGGTTCGGTATGCTTCAAGCCAATATTGATCATCATTTCCCCCTTTGAGTGTAACAATATACACATTCCCGCCCGACTCAACCGCTGTAGCGGTTTGCACGCCCGGGAGGAGCACTTTTGCCGCAGTTTTCCCTCCCAAAGATGAGCTGAACCGATCAATCGGTGCGACTTTCCTCAACCAGTCAGCAAGTGAACCCCCCTCTACTGTCACGAGTATGCTTCCAGACCGATCTGGAGAAGTGAGGGTGACGGTTGACCAAGATCCAGGTTCTGTAGAGATTGTATCGACTTTCAGACCGTAGGGATAATAAAACTGGTATCCCGCGTTGTTCTCGATCTTTCCCAGGTCTCCTGCCGGCAGTTTCGCATCTACTTGCGCCATCTTCTTCTCGCCCAGCTCGGCAGAGGGAGTCGCGGCAGTTGTTGCTTCCGCAGTCGACTCTTTGGGTGCAACTGACTCGGATGGAATAAACCTCTCTTCAGCGGCCTTGCGACCTGCAATGACGATCGTTGGTAGGAGGAGGAACACAAAGAGAATAAGCGCGACCGGAATGTGCCCATGTTTCTTTCCATGAAAGATAAGGTGCATCGTCCAAAGATGCCTCCGTACCTTCTGGTGGAGGAAAAACGTCTTCCGGACGAATCCAAAGGGAGCACTTGAGGACGATTCTCCCCTGGGAAAAGGATGCGCAAACATAGTCACAGCATACCGAAAAAGTGGGGGCTTGACAAGTATGTTCTTTATGATATATGATCTTTTTGTTATGAAAACTGTCCGATTGCTTCTCACTGGATCCCTGAGCATAGCACTTATCGCCATGACGTTGATCTTCGTTGCCCGCGCACGCGCGGAAGAACCTCGAACGCAAACTGTCTTTACGCAAACAGGGGAAGGAGCAAATGTCATCCCGTATTTGCGACGTGGAGGAAAAGAGGTTTTGTTTGTGGATCTTGAGGACACTAAGGATTTTGATAACGTGAGCTTGAATTTTACGTATATTTCTGGGGGTACAATGCGGGGTGTGATATCCAATACCAACCCGCAAACGAAAAAGGTGGATGGGTCATTCGGAGGAAAAGACTATATTCGGGTACGGATTGATCTGGCAACATGTTCGAATAAGGTTTGTGTCTACCACAGTGATGGCGGAAATAAACTGAAAGATTTCAAGCTGACCGTGACGTCGCGCAATCCGAGTGCTAAGGTGAAAGAAGTGATACGCGTCCTCACAATCCCCAATTAAGCATTCACACAGAGAACATATTTTCTCGCATATATACTGAGTATATAAGTTGTATATACTACACCTGACGCAAAAACTTCCGATACGCCTTTGCAAAATGGATGCCGGAGAAAAGGGCGAACACAAAACCTTGCCAGGAATCGAGAAACCCTTTATGGCGGATGTAGAGCGATAAAAAGGTCGTGAGCGGTTTCCAGAGCGTGTAGAACAACCATGACCCGATTGATGGACTGACGCCTTTCTGTTTCATCTCCATCGCCTCTAATTTTGTATATGTCTCTTGTCGTCTGAGGTAATCTTGAAAGGTCGGATAGGCTTGATGTATGAGGGGATTCTTCAACCAACCAACTGATCCATTGACGACCACCTGCTCATGCACACTTTTGCAGGGCAATCGGCCTTTTCCTTTGCGAAACAAGCGGATGACGCCATCTGGATATTGACCGCCCTTTGTCAGATACCGACCTAAAAAAAGGTTTTTCCGAGGAATAAAGTATCCATTATAATCGTCCCGCAGCGAACGTATTTTCAGGATCTCTTTTTTTAACTCGTCCGACACCCGTTCGTCCGCATCTAACTGCAACACCCAGTCCTTTGTGGCTTTGTCAATCGCTTTCTGCTTGTTGATGTGAAAGATCGGTGGATTGTCAGTCGTTGTTACATTTGAGGTAAATTGCTTCGCAATCTCAACCGTCCGATCTGTGCTTGATCCATCAACAATAATAATCTCGTCAGCAAGGTCTTTCACGCTCTCCAAACATGCGGGGAGGTTTTTTTCTTCGTTATATGTCGCAAGGACAACAGAAAGGGTAGGAGAAGTGTTCATCGGGAAGTCTCTATGGCATAAAACAAGACATTCCCTTCATTGGTCGGAAACGTTGCAATGCGTTTGACGGATGACTGAATCTCATCCGACGATGCAATGACCAGTGTGTTTGGCAAACCCTCCAGTCGTGATTCACTCACTTCTTGAAAAAACACATTTCCCAACCGTTGGACGATTCCTTTTTTTGCATCATTTTCAGCCATTGTCATTTGCCTCTGATACCAGGCAGGGTCGATCTGGTTATACAAGGCATAAAAAATATGCGGCTGAAAAAGGCGCGTGGTCACCACGATCTTTTCATACCGGTCTTTATTTTGATAAACAAACTTGGCCATATCTTTATGTCCATCCTGCCAATCAAACGAACCGTAAGCACGGAAATAAACATGATACTCATGCAGGTAGACAAACAACGAGGACAAAACAATAACCGCGGCAAAAACAACGAATAGGCGTGTAAACGGCGGCCGCACCTTGCGAACCCAACCAAACAGCTCCATAGCTCCAACTGCACCAACCATCTGCCAAGAAGGCAGGCTGACAAGCGTCCGGAGGCTGTGCGGAAACTCGGTTCCCAAAGCCCCCGGCAAAACACCGATCCCTATCCATGCGAAAAGAAATGCTGACACCGCGTTTCTCCATCGAATGAGCGTATATACACCGATAAGAAGCAATACAGCCTCAAAGAGATGAAATTTTCCATAATCTCGGAGGCCCAACCGAAAATTTACTTGTTCTCCAAAAAAAAGAAATTGAGGTGAGAAATGACTCGCGTAATGTTCGGCCAAAACCTCCGTATTTCTCGTCAGTTTGTTATTCCATAACGCGGGAAAGGGGAAACCATCTCTGATGTCGTCTCTGCGCCGGGCATTGATCTTTTCTATCTCCGACGGGTGATTGATGACGGATGTTTGCGCAAGACGGCCTTGGGGAGAAGTAAAAGTCGTGACAATTGCAGGTGATGCCAAGAGAAAAAATACCAGTCCAGCCAAAACAACGGTCCTTCGGTTTTTCAGAAGAAAGGATCGGTGGAGAAAAAGAAGGACCAATAACATCAACGGCAGGAAGATTTTGACGCTATGGTAGGTATACAAACTCAAAGCAAACCCTCCTGCAGCAGCGAGGTACCAACGTGGATGCTCTTTCCCCTTCCACCAGAAGAAAAGCGAGAGTGGGACAAAAAACGTCGCCCAGGTTGGCTCAAATGCAGCCCGTGAGAACTGTAGGTGCCATGGGGAAACCGCCAGAAGAAACATAGCGGTCAATGCAATGGATTTCTTTTTAAAGATGGTCAGCGTCAAAAAGTAGGTGACGGCGACGGTCCCAATTCCAACGAGGATTGATGGGAAACGAATCCCAAGAGGGGTAAGTCCGAACGCGGCGATCGAGGGAACGGTTGCGTACACAATGACAGGGAGCTTTCCGTCGCCAAAAGAAGTAAATGTGAGCGGCCATGGATTGCCATATTCGTCCTTGCCGGTTTTGAGAAGCGAATACGCATTGTACCCCACCGCCGCTTCGTCCCAATCGATTCCGGGTGGAACGACGTCAATTCTCCAAAACCGCAGGAGCGCCGCCAAAAGGAGAATCGCAAAAAAAAGAAACGTGACCAGATGCTTTTTCATTGTGCTGACTTAAACATCCGCTGCACTTCTTCATATCGCTCCGGAGTACCAATATCTTTCATATACTCATCCGTCTCATACGCATACAATGGCTCTTGTGCCTGTAATGCCCGTGGAATGACGTCTTTTTCCATTGATTGGTCTTTCAGGGCATCAACATAGGATAAAATGCCCGGTTCAAATACGAATAAACCTGCATTTCCGAGATTGACAAATTTTTCTCCCGGTTTGGGACGAAAAATCCTCACCACTTTTTGATTCTTATCTGTTTCAATCATATCAGAGTCAAAAGGATGTGAGGATCGATGCACCACCAACGTTCCGATCCCTCCTTTCTGACGATGAAAGTCTAAGAGTTTCCGAAGATTCACCTGATTCATGACGTCGCCGTTGAGCATCACAAATGTATCCGTGAGAAACCCCCGTGCCTCATCCAACGCCCCACCGCTCCCTCGAGGGGTTTTCTCTTCGACATAGCTGATATTGACGCCGAGTGAGGATCCGTCGCCAAAATATTGACGAATTACTTCTCTACGATAGTGCAGGGAAAGCATGATGTCGGAAATTCCATGTGTCCGGCACAACTCGACAAGATGCTGAAGGAGCGGCTTGCCCGCGACTGGAAGCATGACTTTTGGAGCATCGCCCACAACCCCCTTCATTCTCATCCCAAACCCGCCGGCTAGAATAAAAGCCTTCATAGAAGTTGTCTAAGAATCCAGTCGACTGCCCCAGAAAGATCCGCAACGCGAACGTCAGGCTTTGCGTTCGGGTCTTGACCAAATACCTCATCTTCTCCTCCATGTCCAGTATCGACGACAATCGTGACGCAACCAACGTCTTTTCCGGCCAAAACATCTCGCGCCATGTCACCAACCATAAATCGCCTCAGAGGATTCCCCAAAAGCTCGAGCGCTTTTTTCAACATCCCGCTTTTTGGTTTGCGCCAGTCACAATCAATCCGATACTGTTCAACATCTGCCTGTGGACTGTGCGGACAGTAAAATATGCCGTCAACTTTTGCTCCTCCAAGGCTCAACTCTCTAACCATACGATGATGAATTCTTCCAATCTCTTTCTCATCGCACATGCCGCGGCTGACAACTGTTTGATTACTTATCACAATTACTGGAATTGACGCGTCATTGAGTTTTTTTATTGCACCAATCACGCCTGGAAGCATATCAAAATCCTCGACGCTATGCAGAAGGTGGACTTCGCGGTTCACCACACCGTCACGATCAAGAAAAACAACCACATCCCCCCTCAATCCTGGTGCTGGGGAAAAAATATACTCATGAATAATTTCTTTACTCACCCTTCCTCCACTACCAATCCATCCTCATCAAAATCGAATGGGATGTTTTTGCCGCCAACATCTTCTAAGACTCGGAGAATTTCTGCTTTCTTTTCTGGAAAAGAAAAGAGTAAAAGATTCCCACTCCCTCCGGCTCCTGAAATCTTTCCACCAAGCGCGCCATGCTGGCGGGCAAGCGCGTACACCACCTCGATGTGCTGATTTGAGACTTTTTGATTACTCATTTTCTTCAAGATAAATGCTTGGTGCAAGGCCTCGCCAAACTCTTGCCATTGCTGTTGTCGCAGATAATCCGTCATTCGATAGGTCGATCTTTTAAGCCCATCCAACCCAATCATCGTATCAGGAATTCGATGTTGCATTTTGACGACAAGTGACTTTTGTAAATCTCCTGAGATATGTGCACCACCGATGTTTATTAACAATAGATGATCGAGGAATTCCCGCTCTTGTTCTGCATTAAGATTTATCTTTGTACGTTTAATACGATCCCCCTCACTTTTTTTGGGGAATTCAAAAATATTTATCCCTCCGTAAGAAGCTGCGTACTGATCCTGTTTCCCTGTAATTGATCCAATCAAACCCTCAAGAAAATAAGCATCTTCGGCTATATAACTCTTATTGATCTGTCGTTCATCAAACCTAAACAGAACACCCAATGCCGCTACAGCCATACTTGCCGACGTTCCCAATCCTGAAGCAGATGGGATATCTTGGTAGGTCGTAAGTGAGAAGCCTTTTTTCGGACGAATAAAATTGATAGCTGCTTTCAAAAGATCAAGGTTGTTGTCGTATAAGAATTGTTGACCTACTTCTCCTATAATTCTCTGCACATAATCCGGAGAAGAGATCTCAATCTTTCCGTCATCGCGAGACATAAGTTCAACGTGTGAATATTTGTCAATAGCCGCTGAAAGAACAATTCCCCCATGCTCCTCGTAATAAGCGGCAAGGTCGGTTCCGCCGCCGCAGAAACTGATACGAACAGGGGCCCGTGCGGTGATCTTCATACAAAAACACTACTCCTCAATACCTTCTTCA
>JAUYPR010000075.1 GCA_030695785.1 bacterium | reverse complement strand
AATTGTATAGAAGTGTGGAATCAAATGCAGCCAAACAAAATGATACCAGCCACCTTGAAAAAACCATGGGATTGCAGTTGACGCCACCGGATCGGATGGGTGGAGTAACCCATCAAGATATGCGCTTGGATCAACCAGCAGAAATGCCACGAGAGCAAAAATGAACGACGCAAAAAGAACATGATGAATATGAGCGCGGAGGTCCATGCCTTTTTTGAAGAGAAAAAGCAAGAGAAAAATTGCACCGTCATAAAGAAAAAGAATCGGACCATTAATTTTTGTGGCAATGGTCAGCGCGCTGAAAAAACCAAAGATGACTGCCCAAAATATCCTCTTGGTTGACAACAACCGATCCAGCGCAATCGTTGCCCACGTCAGGTTTGCTGCGAGTAAAGAGTCCAAATGCGCATCCCGCGCATAACGGACGTCCAGCGGAAGAATAATAATGAGGAACATCGCGAGCAACCCAGCCTTTTTTGAAATCCACCATCGCCCGAGGAGATACACACCCATAATGGTCAAAATGTTCGCAAAAGCCATCACCGCCCGCCCCGCCCAAACGGATGGGCCGAACAATCGGAAAAATAATACCATCAGGTCTTGCGCCAAAAACGGATGCCCGATAAATGGCACACCGTGAGAAAAAGGGTGATGACGGGCATTCATGAAGGGATCGTTGTTAAAGAGCCGAAACGCATCCCCAATGAAATGGTATTCGTCCGGACTCACATCAAAGTCGCCCAACCCCCAAAACCTGGTTAAAAGAGCCAGAATAAGAAGAACAAAAAACACCACCCAGTGCTTCCACATCATACCGATTATACCGAAAAACCAGGAATAAAGAGCTATTTTTGGTGTATACTCGTCACGCAATGCGCCGCCGCTTGTTCGAGATCTCTTTTCTCATTTTCCTGATGCTCCCTGCCCTAGCTGGCCTTTTTCCCCCGGGGTTTTATCAAAGCCAAGACGGGCCTAGCCATCTTTTGCGTCTCGCGCATTTCTCACAGACATTTTTTGACGGTCAATTTCCGGTCCGCTGGATCTCTACACTTGCGTATGGCCTTGGCACGCCCCTGTTTCTATTTAACTTTCCTCTTCCCTACTACATCGGATCTCTTCTTTTGTTTCTTGGATTTTCCGTGGTTGCGTCAATCGAGATCCTTTTCGGCGCAAGCATGCTGTTGTCAGGGATTTTCTTTTATCTTTGGATGCGTCAACGTTATCCTTTTTTTGCTGCTTTCACTGGTGCCCTCTTTTACATGTGGGCTCCGTATCGTTTTCTCGTCATGTACCACCGCGCAGCACTTGGCGAAGCAATGGCATTTCTCTTCATCCCACTTTTGTTTTTGTTCATTGACAACATACTTGAAAAGCCCCGTCGCAAGCCGATTATCGGTCTTGCGGTCTCATACGGGCTCCTCATCACCACACACAACGTCGCCGCACTCATGACAACGGGTATTCTTCTTTTGTATCTTTTGTTCCAATATTCAAAGACACGTGCTGTCCGGCCTCTTTTTATGACAATCATCGGGCTCTTTCTTGGCATTGGACTTGCTGGATTTTTCTGGATTCCGGCAGTTGTGGAAGTTGGGTGGACGCGTCTGCCAGGCCTTGCCGCTACGACCTTTCCTCAACATTTCGTGCCACCCTTTGCGCTTATCCGGTCGGCCTGGGAAGGCGGATCAATCATCAACGGAAAAACGCTGGGCATGTCGTTTCAGCTTGGCCTTATCCACATCCTTATTTTCATCGGATCAGCCGCACTCGTGTTTGTCAAAAGAACATCACGCTCTCTTCTGTATCCTTTGTTCTGGATCGGTCTGACCATACTGAGTGTGTTCCTCATGCTTTCTCCAAGCGAATTTCTCTATAAACATATCCCTGGGCTTGCATATGTCTTGTACCCGTGGCGATTTTTGGGAATTGCCGTCTTTGCGATCGCTGTTCTTGCAACATGGTTGACATCCCACATTCCAAAGCTCATCACGGTTGGGCTTATTGCTCTGCTTTTCATTGCCAACCGGAACCACATCCAAACACGGCCGTACAATGTTTCCGATAGAGAACTGCTGTCCCCAAACATCAGCGCCGGTGATATGGACGATGAATTTCTGCCGCCATGGGCGGATCGACAGATTCGTATCACACGAGCACGTGAGGTCGGCCAGCCTTTCCCTTTCATCGAAACAATCGAGATGACTCCTGATCAACAAAGACTTCGGGTAAACCAGTACTATTTTCCAGGGTGGAAAGTGCTTATTGATGGAAAACCTGCCGATATCATTGTCAACAAAGAAAACGGAGGGCGGATGGACGTTCTCGTTCCCCCTGATGTTAAAGTCATTGATGCACGGTTTACCGATACACCTATCCGAACCCTTGCAAATGGGCTCTCTATTCTCTCGGTGTTGGTGGTCGGGTTCCTGTTGGTCAAAAAACAACCATCATGAGCATCATTCGATCGTCGCTGATTGTTTTCTTCCTTTCACAAACGCTCCTTGTGAAAGATCAATTTTCTCTCATCCTTTCACTCATTCCTCCAATCCTCTGGATATTGATGTGGGTTCGAAAATCATGGTCCCTCCCGCCACTTCTCATCGTCAGCATCGCATGCTGGGGCATGATCCTCTGGAATGTCGGTGCGCAAGGACGTACTTTGGTCACAACAATTCCACCTGTCGGGGCTGGAAGCGATGAACTTATGTTTCTTCGAACATTTCATCTTTTCCAGGGTGGAAGTGATTACTATGCAGCATATTTTCAAGCGACGATCGACGGAATGACTGCTCGGCATTTAACGACCGACGTGTTCACTTGGCGGCTACCCACGCTCACATATCTATGGAGTCTCTTTTTCGATAGTGGAATCCACATCCAACGTGCATTCATCTTTCTCTGTCTCCTGCTTCTCCCGACTTCGATCATACTTCTCAAGGACTCCTTACGACCCCCATTTGCCTTTCTGGGCGGACTTATCCTGATGCCGTATGTCGCCGATTCACTCGCATACCGCACCGCATTTCTGTTCCATGAATGGTGGGGATTACTCTTTTTCCTGTTTGGACTCGCAATGGTACGTTTAAAAAAATATGCACTTGCGATCATTTTGCTTTCACTGAGTGTGCTGATTCGCGAACTTTTCATCCTCCCCCTTGGATTTCTTCTTCTTTTCACACTCTTCGGAAAAAAACGGACACATCCATGGATCTTTCTTCTTCCAATGATCATCTTTGGTCTTGCCTTCCTTTTCCATACCCGATCAATTCAATCGTTTCCGCTTGCGCTTGAAGCACCATCGACAAACCGCCTGCATGTTTTTGATTTCACGCTATTTCAGCGAATGATCGCTTTCAGCATGCGTCAATATCTCCTCACGCCATTTTTTGTCAATCGGATATTCCTTTTCCTCTCATTTTTGGCCATTTCAGTGATGTTCCTTCGAGGATCAAAGCAGGCCGGAGTCGTCTTGTTGTCTTTTCTTTTGACAGGACTCACCCTCGCATTTATTGGAAACATCAACAATGACTATTGGGGCATTGTCTTTTTCCCCATCCTGATTTTTGGAAGCATTCTGACGATCCAACCAACAATAAAGAACAATGACAACAGACTGATAGAGTTTCCGAGGCGACGAACCGGCGTCTCTTGAAACTCAAGCTCGAGAAGGTGCAGCCCTTTCGGAACGTCGAGGGCGATAAGTCCGCGGTCGTTCCGGATCGGCATCGTGTGCGTGTCGATAAATCCAACCCACCCCGGAAAGAAAAGTGTGCGCACAAGAACCGTCACATCAGTCGAAGCATCTACAATCGCTGAGAGCTTTCCGCTCTTATCTTCGACGAGTTTTGTCTCTCCCACACCGTTTGCAATGGCGAGGCGTTCAGATATTTCCGGTCTATAGTCACGCGAAATTCCTTTTGGTAAGAAATACATTTCTAACCGCGTCGGATCTGGAAAGGTGAGGTAGAAGGAATC
>JAUYPR010000072.1 GCA_030695785.1 bacterium | reverse complement strand
TCTGCGTTGGCGCAAGAACCGTCCCCCTCCCCAACGCCTGATCCGAAAATAGAGGAAGACGTGCAGAAACTGCGAGACAATATCGCGGAACAGGAACGGATTCGAAATGAACTCGCTAGCTTGGAGAAACAAGAGCGCTCGCTCCAGAGTCAGATTACCTATTCGGATAGCCAAATCCGCCTCTCGAGCTTGAAAGTTGCGGAAGCCCGGTCCAAACTCGTCGCCGCAGAGCGAGATTTAGCCAAGCTGGAAGTCCAAATAGGTGAACTCGAAACGCGCATCGGCCGGCTTGGGTCAACCCTGGATCAGCTCTCGGATGTGTTTGAACAGAGGATTCAGCAAACCTATGTGCGCACGCGCCTTTCTCCTTTCGAGTTGTTTCTTTCCTCCGATGGGTTTGGAGAGTTTCTTGCCCGCTATCGGTATCTGCGCATCATTCAATTGAATGATCGGCGTCTTTTAGCACAGCTCCAAGCCACGAAATCGAATTACACGGATCAAAAGGTGAGCCTGGAAGACAAACAAACGCAGGTGGCCAATGCGAAAGTGCGCATTGAAAAAGAGAAAGCGAATCTTGAAACAAATATCGAAACGGAAGAAAAACTCAAGCGCGATAAAGAAGCACTGCTGCGTATCACACAGAGCGACGAGAACCGCTACCGGAAGATCTTAGAGGTTCTGCAGGGTGAAGCTCGCACGCTTGCCAATATTACGATTGTGAATGGGCTTGTTTCTTATTCAATTGAGATTACAAATCTGAATAATTTGGGGTCAATTGGCCGAGGTGGGTCGGTGGGAACTATGGGGAATTCGGGGTCGCCCGGGTGTTCCACCGGATCGCATTTGCATTTCGAAACGCTCACCGGAGGATCATTGACGGATGGGAAACTCAAGGGGACATTGGTGGACCCATCCACAAAACTTTCTCCCAAATCGGTTTTTTACTGGACGTCCAACCAGTCAGGCGAGCTTCGGTCGGTGGGTGCTGGTTCGTGGGGGTGGCCAATAAATACCCCGCAGGTGACGCAAGGCTATGGGCAAACGAGTTGGTCAAGCCGCTATTCGAATAATTTCCATACCGCGCTGGATATCGTTCCAGAGTCATACCCAGGAGGAGATTGGACCGTTTCTGCCGCAGAGGGGGGGACATTGTACTCTGGTGTGTTGTATTATAGTGGGTGTAGCCCGATCAATGTCCGGTTCATTGATCACGGGAGTGGAAACTTTTCCCTGTATTGGCATTTACAATGAGAAACATTTTTTTCGGTATCCTGTTTATCTTGATGACTTTTCCTACTCCAGTGTTTGCGCATGGTGGTGTGGATGATGGGGATAACGGACTAGCGACGCCGAGCGCGACACTATCTGCTCCTTTGAATGAAAACCTCTTTTACGAAAAAGAAAAAGAAGTCATTGCCAATCGGCAAGCCGAGAATAACCGTCCGCCTTTGTTGTTGATTATTGTGGGTTTGCTCGTCATCGCCGGCGTCACGGCGACCATTTTGGCAGATCGTGGCGTTAAACGAACCTAGAGGATGTAAAATATGTCATTTTTCACACGCTGGCTGCCTGTTTTTGTGTGGGGTGGAGTTATCTTTACCCTTTCAAGCCTTCCGTCGTTGACTGTTTCTGAAGTGAAATGGTGGGATTTTTTCCTGCACAAGACCGCCCATGTGATTGAGTATGCAATCTTGTTTCTCCTTTTGCATCGCGCGACAAAACACCCGTGGATTTCTCTTGGTATCGTGATGCTGTACGGCATTTCCGATGAATTCCACCAAAGCTTTGTCTTCGGGCGGGAAAGCCGCTACGTCCGGGACGTGTTTTTTGATACACTGGGAGGTATTCTTGCATGGATCTTCCTTTTGAAACTATTACCCAAACTCCCGCCGAAACAGCAACGCTGGCTCGAGAACTTGCTGACCGTGTAAAAGGCGGCGGGGCTGTTGCCCTGATTGGTCCGCTTGGGGCAGGCAAGACCACATTTGTGCAAGGGTTGGCGCAAGCAATGGGTGTCGAAGGACGTGTTCTTTCTCCGTCATTCGTCCTGCATCGCCAGCATGGCCGTCTACATCACATTGACCTGTATCGGCTGGAGGATCACCAATTTATCACTGAGCTCGGATTGGCGGAATTACTGCAAGATTCAACATCAATTGTCGTCATTGAATGGGCAGAAAAGCTGGCCTCATTTCCTCCTGGTACAATAGTCTGTAGGTTTTCAATCATCAGCGACCATGAACGACGTATCCATATTGAGCAAATCAGTTGACGAGCTTGTAGAGATTCTGACCCGAGGCGGCGTCATTCTCACCCCGACAGACACGCTTGTGGGGATAGGGTGCCGGGCAGATCACGAGATGGCGGTCAAACGCATCTTTGACATCAAACAAAGGCAGTTCGACCAACCATTACCCATTCTTGTCGCGTCAAAGGCGCGGGCAAGAGAAGTTGTGGCTGATATTAAAGCGGATGCGGAAGCTTTGATGGACCGATATTGGCCTGGGGCGTTGACGATTCTTTTACCGGCAAAAGAGAGTGCAACGTTATCTCTTGTCAGAGCCGGGGGGTTGAGCATCGGCATCCGGCAACCCAATCACGCAACTCTTTTACAATTGCTCGAGAAATGTCCATTTCCAATCGTCGGCACATCAGCAAATATTCATGGGAAGAAACCTGCGGCAGAAATCAATAGGGTGGATCCTCTCATTCTTGCGCATATTGACGGATTGCTTGAGGGAGAGGGAGGTTGTGGGGTAGAATCAACTATTGTGGATTGTACAAAGAGTCCATTTGTGGTTGTCCGCAAAGGAGCCATTGATCTTGAATAAAATGACTCATCTTTCTATTGATACAAGCTCATCGGATGAGTTGGTTCTCAAGATCCGGTCGGATAACAACATGCTTGTTGAAGAAAAATCTCCAGCGCATCAAAACCACGCGCAACGTTTACTCCCGACCATTGTTAAACTCCTTGAGTCGGAGAATCTCACCTTTGCCGACCTTGCGTCTATTGAGGTCAATACCGGCCCTGGGTCATATACGGGTTTGCGTGTTGGTGTATCGGTTAGCCAAGCGCTTGGGTATGCTCTGGGTATTTCGGTGAATGGGAAGACATTGCCAAAGGAGAAGATTGAGGTTTTGTACCAATGAGAATACTTGTCACAGGAGGCGCCGGATTTATTGCAAGTCACATTGTTGACAGGTATATTGCCGATGGGCATACGGTGAGTGTGGTGGACAATCTTTCTTCAGGGAAAAAAGAGCGGCTGAATCCAAGTGCGCATTTTTACCAGGTTGATATCCGCGATGCAGACAGTCTGAAGTCGGTATTTGAGCAAGAAAAACCCGAGATTGTGAATCATCACGCCGCGCAGATTGATGTGCGCAAGTCAATCGCCGACCCTGCATTTGACGCGGATGTGAACCTTATTGGCCTTTTGCGGTTGTTGGAACTTTCGCGCGAGCACAACGTCACACGATTCCTTTTTGCGTCCTCTGGCGGTGCGATTTATCCTGATGCGGATACCTTTCCAACGCCAGAGATACACGAACCACGGCCGCAATCGCCGTACGGCGTGTCAAAATACGCATCTGAAATCTACCTTGCGATGGTCGAACGGCTGGAGGGGTTGCCGTTTGTCGCGCTGCGCTACGGCAATGTGTACGGCCCAAGGCAAGATCCCCACGGCGAGGCAGGTGTTGTGGCTATTTTCATTGGGAAGCTTTTGGCTCATGAAACACCGACCATTTTCGGCGACGGCGAGCAAATGCGCGATTATGTTTTTGTTGCAGACGTGGTCAGTGCAAATGTTCTCAGCCTCAATGGCCCATCAGGAGTTTTCAATATCGGGACGGGTGAAGGAACGTCGGTCAATGCTCTTTTTCAAAACATCAACAATGTCATGGGGAAAAATATGAAAGCGATCGAGGCGCCTGGCCGTGTGGGAGAAGCGAAGAAAAGTGTGCTTTCATGGGAAAAAGCAAAAGCAGAACTCGGTTGGTCGCCGCAAACGCCACTTATTGACGGAATTCGAAAGACGGTCGAGTTTTTTCAACTGTGAAGGTTGTTTTTACCACTGTTTTTGGGTTTGTCTTCTTTTTTCTTTCCATCGGACGCGCCGCAGCATCCTCCTCAATTGTGATCAATGAAGTCCTCCCAAATCCATCTGAAGGCGGGACAGAATGGGTGGAGCTTTTTAACCCAACGACGGAGTCAGTGGACCTTTCTTCCTGGTCGCTGGTTGATAAAGCAGGGAAGTCGGTTGTCGTCAGTTCGGGAATGACCATTCAACCCAACGGATTTATCATAGTCGAGCGCGGACAAGGATGGTTGAATGATAGCGGGTACGAGTCAGTTTCCCTGAAAGATTCGACTGGAGCAGTCATCAACGCGATGGCGTATGGGAATGGGAGTGACCCAGTGCCATCAGTCGGCAGTACGCCCGGAGATGGGAAGTCAATTGGTCGGCAGGGAGATGGAGGATCGGTGTGGGTCGTTTTTGATAGTCCGACAAAAGGAGGATCGAATCCTGTACCGACTCCGGAACCAACCCCGTCTCCGACGCCGAGTCCTACACCGACCCCAACGACCAATCCGACGCCAACACCCACTCCAACCCTAAGTTCCACCCCAAAGCCTCAGCCAAAGGCTGACCAGCCTCTGGCCGGGAGCCTATCTCTGCCTCCGGCGATTGCCCTGCTTCCGACTCCGCGGAGTACACCAAGAAGCCAAGAGGTTCTTGGAACACAGAAACTGACGATGCACGCAACGCCTTCACCCTCACCTTCACCCATAACCACTCCGACCAAAGAACAGGCAGGGCCTCCATGGATGGTG
>JAUYPR010000060.1 GCA_030695785.1 bacterium | reverse complement strand
TTTTCCTGGGTTATCTTTGAAGAATCGCCAGATAGGAATACCATTTTCTTGGAGAAGAGTAAACGCAACAAGGGTTGTCCTTTGTATTTTATCACTTGTCTGCGCAGCCTTCCGTCCAAATCCAATTCCTGTATCAGTGCCGTCAATTCTGACGGAGTAAAAATCTGGTTGGATGCGATTTTCTTGCTGAGAGCGCGCGAGTTGGACATCTGGTGGAAGACTCGGGTCAACCACGGTCCAACCGCGATTGGAAACAGCGTTTTCCCTGTCTTCTGGTTTGAGGAGCTCATCCGTGGTGATGTTTGGGCGAAGTTCGCCAGTTTCTTTTCTGCTGGTTGTACAGCCCATGAGTCCGGGAAAAAAGGAAAGAAAGAGCGTTTTGATGGCAACTCTTCCGACCTCTCGCCTGGTTTCTTTTTGCATACCTATAGTATAGCACTACCCTGAAAATGTTGTTTTTACGGATGAAGTTTGCTCTTTAGCAGCGGCAACGAGGTTTGTAAACAGCATCCCTACAGTTACCGGTCCCACGCCTCCTGGAACCGGAGTAAAAAGTGATGCTTTGTCGGCTGCCTCTGGATCGACATCTCCATGGAGTTGTCCATCTGCCCCCAATGTTCCGCCGACATTGACCACGACACTCCCCGCTTTCACCATAGCAGGTGTGACGAGGTTTGGTTTTCCGACGGCAACAATAAGAATATCTGCTTGTGTGGTGAACGGGGTTAAATCCCCGCTTTTGGAATGACACACCGTAACACGCGCCCCCCGCTCTTGCATCAGCCGTGTAACTGGTCCGCCCACTAATGCACTGCGGCCGACCACCACTGTATGCTTCCCCGCAATGTCAATTTTCTGATCGTCCAAAATTTCCATGATTGCCAGTGGTGTTGCCGGAGTGAAAGGAGAGTCCTTTCCAAGCCCGTCAACGTCTTTTTTTGGATCGATCAATTGAAGGAGATCATTCGACAGATGTTCCGGCATCGGAAGTTGGACAATGATTCCGTTGACGGCTGGATCGTCATTTTGTTTTCGGATGGCCATTTCAGCATCTGTCTGACTCGCCTGCTCTGGAAGGTGGATGATATTGACCTTACAGCCGATTGTTTGTCCGAACTCTTGCTTCCGTTTGACGTACATTGATGATGCTGGATGATTTCCTATTTGAAGAATGGTCAGTGTTGGAGGCTGCGGAAGCGACTCAACTGCGTGTTTGAGGCCAAGCGCGATTCTTTTTTGGAGGGTGTATCCATTAAATCTGGTCACGTGTTCTCTTTCTTTGTTTCATGTCCCTTTTTCATCGACTACTTCGACTTCAAGTTCCAAAGGGGTTACGGCAGAGATACTGTCGTTTTGCGGCAGCCGCATGAGAATGACCCCCTGCGTTTGCCGTCCAAGGAGCGGAACCGACTCAATGGGAAGTTTAATCACTTGGCCCCGTTTAGACGTCAAAATCACTGTTTTGATCTTGGGCCGAACGAAGAACGCGCCCACCACCGGCCCTGTTTTGGCAGACATTTGCGCGGCTTTCACTCCCCGGCCGCCCCGGCCCTGCAATGCCCACTGGTGAATGTCGGTGCGCTTGCCTAGCCCGCGTTCCATGATCGAAAGAAATGTGCCTTTTTCCTCATCAATCAAATCCACACCAATCACCACATCACCTTTCCCAAGAAGAATTCCCCGGACACCCATGGTGTCGCGTGCCGTTGGGCGCACATCCATTTCGCTGAAACGGATCGATTGCCCGTTCCTTGTGACCATGAGGACATCGTCCGATCCGCCGGTATGCCGGACCCAGCGCAGTTCATCTCCGGGAGAGAGCTTAATCGCGATCATGCCTGAACGGCGGATATTCCCGTATTCGTCCACCAGTGTTTTCTTCACGGTCCCTGCCTTGGTGGCCATAAACGCAAACGCCTTGCCTGCATGTTGAGGGTTTGTCGCCAACATGGACGTCACCTGTTCTCCAGCGTCCAGCAAGATGAAGTTGACAATCGCAGCCCCTTTGGCGATGCGGGACCCTTCTGGAATTTCGTACGCGCGCACCCGAAACACACGGCCGCGATTGGTAAAAAACAGAATGTCGTCGTGCGTGTTGGCAGTGAGAAGCTGCATGACGGTGTCTTCCTCTTTGGTGTGAATGCCGGTGACCCCTTTTCCACCGCGATGCTGTGTGCGGAACGTGGATGGCGGTTGGCGTTTGATATATCCACCCACGGTGATGGTGATGACCGTGGTTTCTTTTGCCACCAAGTCATCTTCCGAAAACTCACCCACCGTCCCCCGGACCACCAAGGTTTTGCGCGGGGTGGCAAATGTTTCTTTGACGGCGGTCAGTTCTTCTGTGATCACCCCGAGCATCTTTTCTTTGTGGGCAAGCAGATCCTCAAGACGCACGATGGTCATTTTGAGCACCGCATATTCGTCCTCAATTTTCTGCCGTTCGAGCGCCGCGAGTTTTCGGAGCTGCATGTCTAAAATGGCGACTGCCTGAATTTCAGTCAAGCCGAATTTCTTTATCAGGGCTGTTTTTGCTTCATCCGCATCTTTGCTTTTGCGGATGGTAGAAATGACCTCATCCAGGAATTCCAGGGCGATCTTGAGCCCCTCTAAAATATGGAGCCGGGCTTTTGCGGCCTCGAGTTCAAAAACCGACCGCCGGGTAATAATGACGATTCGGTGGTTGATGAATGCCTCAAGCAACTGTTTGAGGTGCATAATCTTTGGAGTCCCTTTGTCCAGGGCCACCATGTTCACGTTGAACACTGTTTGCATGGCCGTATATTTGAAGAGGCGGTTCAAAACCGCCTTGGGGTTTGCATCGCGCTTGAGCTCAATGACGATCTGCATGCCGCGTCTATCAGATTCATCGCGCAAGTCGGAAATGCCCTCTATTTTTTTCTCTTTCACGAGGTCGGCAATACGGATGACCAACGTGGCTTTATTTACCTGATACGGGATTTCGGTGACCAGAATGCGGAATTTGCCGCCCTTGCCTTCTTCAATTTCGGTCCGTGCACGCATGACAATACGCCCCTTCCCGGTTGCATGGGCAGCGCTGATGTCTTTAGCGTTGTAAATAATGGCGCCGGTCGGAAAATCTGGGCCTTTGATAATTGTAGAAAGTTCTGCGGGGTCCATCTCTGAGCCGAATGTATTGTTTTGGATCATTCCACGCTGAATAAGGAAGATCGTCGCATCAATCACTTCCCCAAGGTTGTGTGGCGGGATATTCGTGGCCATGCCGACCGCAATGCCGGATGCGCCATTGGTCAGAAGATTCGGAAAGACCGCCGGCAGTACGACTGGTTCTTCAAGCGTGCCGTCGAAATTTGGAGTGAAACCAACGGTATTTTTCTCGATGTCAGTCAACAGTTTCCCGCAGATTCCAGACAACCGGCATTCGGTGTATCGCATCGCAGCCGCGCGGTCGCCGTCCACCGACCCGAAATTGCCCTGTCCGTCGATCAACATCTCGCGCATGGAAAAGGTTTGCGCCATGCGCACCAGCGCGTCGTACACCGGCATATCGCCGTGCGGGTGGTATTTTCCCAACACTTCCCCAACGACTTTTGCGGATTTTGTATACCGTGAAGAATGGGACATTCCCATCCCGTGCATGGCAAAGATAATGCGGCGATGCACCGGTTTTAACCCATCCCGCGCATCCGGAAGCGCCCTTGCGACAATGACGCTCATCGCATAATCAAGATACGACCGCTCCATTTCATCCACAATGGATACATTTTCGACGCGACCGATATTATTTTGTGTATCTTGTGGGCTCATTGTGTTTTCTCCTTTGTAAATCGTTCAAGCAAGATCGTACGGAATTCCTGAATTTGGGGTGCATCGTTTTCCGGACAGCCGGTGAACTGCACGGTTTTTGAGAGTATACCGAGGACCGTGGTCACAATACTTCCCGAAAACTTTTCAGCGCAAAAAGCGCGGTTCACGAAAAACAGTCCGAGGAGCCCCCGATCTTGACCATCTTTGAATGTCGAGGAGACTGTTTCCGGGCTCACCCCGCGTCGCACACGGTGCGTCTCGAGAAGTTTTCCTGAGAGCGCGACGTCTCCGGATGCATACACAGAGAGCGAACTTTTTGATGATGGGTCATCTAACCGTTCCTCAGTCATGGTGAAAACGACGGTGGGTTTATGAAAAAATGCACTATTGATCCCCCACCCATACACGATCAAAAGAACCGCTCCGGTGAATGTAACGACGGCCAAGATCGCGAGAAACAAAAGTGTTTTCATCATACGTCCAAATTCGCCTCCGGCGCGTGGCTTGTGATAAAGATTCGCCGGGGTGAGACTTCTTCGCCCATGAGCCGTTCAAACGTATCATTTGCCCGCTCCGCATCTTCAACCACGATCTTCTTCAGTGTGCGCGAGGTGGGATCCATTGTGGTTTCCCAGAGCTGATCCGGGTTCATTTCCCCTAACCCTTTGTACCGTTGGATATTGACGGTTTGAGACCCCATTTTTTCAAGCAGCGTCTCTTTCTCGGCGTCGGAATACACATAATGAACCTCTTTGCCGCGGGCAATTTTATACAAAGGCGGTTGGGCAATGTAGAGATGTCCTCGCTCAATCGTCACAGGGAGATAGCGGTAGAAAAGTGTCAGGAGCAGCGTGCGGATATGCTCGCCGTCGACATCAGCATCAGTCATAAAGATGATGCGGTGGTAGCGCAGTTTTTCCGGATTCAGCGTGTCCCCAATGCCCATTCCCAACGCGATGATGAGGTCTTTGACGCCTTCAAATTCCAAAATTTTGTCCAACCGCGCCCGTTCGGTATTCAGAATTTTTCCGCGCAAGGGAA
>JAUYPR010000057.1 GCA_030695785.1 bacterium | reverse complement strand
TCTCGACGGCGGGAGCTATGCGCGCCTGTACCCACCATTGTACCAAAGGGAAAAGATGCTTGCCAGTTGAAGTTAGCCGACATGGCTCGGTGCGCTTTTTTCACCCGGACCACCAAGAATCTGTTGAAGTGCCGCTGCGTCTCGGATCTTCCTGCTTGTGGTTCGACGCTCTCTCCATTTCCCAAAAGACAAGAGTTGCGCTTTCTCTTGGACTGCCCTTTTGAGCTTTGCTCCATATGTCCCAAAAAGGTCACCCCGCGGCTTTTTCGCGCCAGTATCTGGAACTTGACTCATCCGTTCTTCTTGCAATTGCGCTTGACGCTCTTGCACCGTGACCTCATCGGCTGCTTTTTGCTCGGCTTCTTGTTTTTTTCGCCCGCGGAAAAAGGAAAGCATTCGCTCAACAAGATTTTTGCTTCGGGATGCCGCGAGTTGGGCCTCGCGTTTTTCTTTGATCGACGCAGACGTATCTGTTCGCTCTTGAGTTCCGGAGCCGATAATTAGGTGTTCAACCTGCTGGCCGAACGTATGGTAGAGCGCGACAATTTCTGCAACGATCGAGGCAGACTTTTGTTTGTCGAGCGCTTCTCGTGCCTGCGCTTCTTGGGGAGAGATTTTGGGTTGACGGACTTCTTGGGGCATGAGTCCTGGGGGCACAGGAGATCCCTCAATCATTTTTCTAAAAAGTTCATCGTACTGTTGTGGGGGTCGAGTCGCATCGGCTGAGGCGACTGTATTATTTATAATGGAAACTCCGCCACTTCCACCCTCACTGATAGAAAATGTTGAGGGTGAGATATTTCTGACAAGGGGTTTATTGTCCGGCGCGCTGATGATCTGTTCCTGTTCGCTGGTTCCAGGTGGTTTCCCCCCACCCATGCGCATCTGTTGAAGCGCCTGCAAAAATGCATCCATATCTTTCTTTCTTTGATCTGGACCACTGGAGGGTGGTTTAAGTCCGCCTAAGAACGCACCCGGAGCGGCAAGACGCTCAGTCGGGTCGTTTTTTACTTTTGGCATGCTTGGCATTATTTTGACGCCGGATGTGTCCATGTTTGTGTATTATACTATAAGTTATTCATATTTGACAAGTCGGCAGTAAAAATTATTCGCTTTGCTCAGGATGACAAATATATCACTCCACGCGGATTCTCACAATACGGTCGCCTTTTTTCAAGCTCGCCACCACATCTCCCCCTTCAATCACCAATCCGAAATTCGCATATTCTTTATCCAGCCCAAACACCTGCTTTTTAACGATGAAAAACTGCATATCATTCGTCCACTCTTTCTCATTCCCGCGCGCCATGCCAATCGAGCCAGGGATGAATTGCTGGGCGTTGAGCTCTGTCCGCATTTTTTCGCCGCCTGTTCCGTCGCCCTTTGGGTCACCACCCTGCGCCACCCAGTCTTCGATGCGGTGGAACATCAGATTATCATATACGCCGCTGTTTGCTTTTTGCTCAAAATTCGCCACGGTCGCGGGCGCGATTTGTGGAAAGAGTTGGCCGCGGAATGTCGCTGTTCGCTTGAGAGGTGCGCTTTCCGTTGAGGATGATGATGGATCATTAATTTCCACTTCAAACGTCGCAAATTTCGCTTCAACCGAGGCTCGGTTGTCTGGTGTTCCTTGAGTGTTCGAAGACTCTTGAAAAGGATCGGGCGTTTTATTTTTCTCGTCCACGACGAGTTGTTGCGGAGAAAGCACGATATTTTGGGGCAAGTTGATGTTTCCGGGCGGGGTGGGGATTTTCGACTCGAGCGGTTTGCACGATGGAAGGCTGAGGGCGAGGAATAAGATTGGAACGATCAATAGTTTCATGTTCTGATTCTATCACTCGGAGTATAATAAAGGGGAGCCGCGGTGGCGAAACGGTAGACGCGTACGGCTTAGGACCGTATGCCGAAAGGCTTGGGGGTTCAAGTCCCTCCCGCGGCACTATGAGCGCGCCACTCAAGGGTATCGTCAAGTGGAGACAAGTCGATCTTTTTTCTGTATCGATGCTCGAGCGCTTTCCCTATTAGCCAGTCGGCCAAGTGAGGGTTTTTGGGCAAGAGTGAACCATGCAAATAGCATCCAATGGCATGTTTGACCATGATGCCCTCGGTTGAGTCTCCGCCATTATTCCCATTTCCAGAAACGACCGTGCCAAGCCGATCGTCAAGATTGCGAAGAAACGTTCTTCCACTATGGTTCTCAAACCCCACGATGGTCGAGTGAATGTTGTCGAAAACATCAGGCCTTAGCTGAACAACAACATTGCCAATCATACGCCGCTGCCCGGCCTCGGTGTACGCGGGAAACAAACCGACTCCAGGAATTTTCTGACCCTCGAAGGGCTGATAGTATTCGGCAAGGAGTTGATAACCGCCGCAGATGGACAAGAGCGGTGTACCATCATCAACCTGTTTTTTTAACTGCGCTCCTTTGTTGGTTTCAACCAGGTCGCGCCCGACCGCTTCCTGCGCTTTATCTTGGCCTCCGCCAAAGAAGAAAAGGTCAACGTCACTCGGAATCGAGTCACCGATGTTTGAACGCATTAGTTCAACGTCAATCCCCCGCCACGCGCACCGTTTTTGAATCGCAATGATGTTTCCATCATCTCCGTACGTGTTCATGATATCTCCATATAGGTGACAGAGTTGGAGGGTCATTCTTGGACACCTCCGAGGTGACTGCCAGTGAGGATTTTTCGGATTGCAAGCATAGCAGTGTAGGTTGCAAGGATTGTCAGTGATCCTGTATCCGAGCCATGCTTGACATGTAATCCTCGGATGATTGCCTGTTTGAGGCTGGAGACGACCTCAATTGTTTTCCGCTCTGCATACTTGAACCGCAACGCGAGGTCATTGGCGCGTGTTCCAGTCACGATGACTCGTTTTGCCCCCGGAAGTTTCTCAAACGGTGTATCCCAGATCCACGAAACATCTGTGCCGTCAGCCAGATTGTCGTTTAAGGCGAGAAGGAGTGTGTTATGTTTTGTCCCCGCAAGCGTATCAAGAACCGCACTTGCGCCTGCTGGATTTTTGATGAGAATGAGCAGGATCTTTTGACCGTTTATCTCGATCCGTTCCCATCGCCCAAAGGGGCGCGGAAGGGCCCTCAAGGCGTCCAGAACGACAGTCTTGTCCAGTTCGAGTATATGCGCAACCGCGCATGTGGCAAGCGTACTATAGACGGCAGGGAGTCCTGGGATCGGAATCGTCAGCCTTTGTCTCTTTCCATGAATGACGACACCAATGTCAGTTTCTTCAAGACCGTTGGAAATGATGTGTATTGCCGCGATATCTGGTTTTGGACGGTGAAAACTGCATTTTTGACATTGATAGTGGCAAAGATGCGAGGCGAAAAAATTTCTCATGGCAAGTTTTCCTCCGCATGATGGACATGCGCGGACATCAAGGTGAGATGCAGGCTTCTCCGATGCAGCCGAGACGTCGTCAATGCCGAAAAAGACAACGTTCGACCACCCCTTCCCCAATGACGCAACAAGGGGGTCATCCGCATTCAAAACAAGCCGGGTCTCGGTCGGAAGTTTTTTGATCGCATCCGCCCATTTTTTTCTGATGAGATCGACTTCTCCATACCGATCCAGTTGGTCCCGGAAAAGGTTGAGGAGGACAAGGATACGCGGTGGTTGAATATCGAGAAGAAGCGGCAAGGTTGCCTCATCGAGTTCAAAAAGGCCCAGCGAGGCCTGTATGTGGCCATCAAGTCGGCTGTGTTCAATGATCGACGAGGCAATGCCGCGCAAAAGGTTTGAGCCTTCTTTATTCATCAGGAGAGATTGATGAGGCGGTTTCATGACCGCTCGAACCATTTGGGCGGTGGTTGTTTTCCCGTTCGTCCCGGAGATGACGATACAATCGTCCTTGAGTTGTTTTAATCCAGTATGAAGAAACGTCGGGTCAATATTCAACGCGAGAAGCCCAGGAAGTGCGGTTCCGCTTCCCTGACCAATGAGTCGAACGAAAAGACGCGCACTTTTTCCGATCCAGAGAGCAAGAAGAAAACGAAGGGTCGTCACTTTCGTATTGTACCGTGTTTCACTCCATCTCTGCCAGAAAGTATTCAACACCTTTTGCCCAAGGGCCGCCTTTGGCTAAACTCGGCGGGGTGTATTTCGTCATGATCTGGTACGGCGTGACAAGCCCTTTGTCATAATAATCTTCTTTCAGGCCGCGGGCCACCCGGTCAATCGCCGCCTCCATTGACGCAAACCCGAGCGATTGATCGCCGTAAATGCCGTACCCCCAGCAGTTATTCGATCCATACGGGATAAGTTTGCAGCCATTGGATTCCTGCATGGCAATGGCTGGAAGCAATCTGAAATCCGGCAAGTCATATCGGTCGGACGCACTGACCATCTCCTCGGCGTACGCGGCCAAAGGGGCGTTGTATTGTTCAAAGAATCGCTGCACCACCAAAGCACGTGCATCTCCTTTTTTTACCATGCCCAATACATCACCGGCTGTTTTTGGCAGAGCGGCAAATGCGACGGTACCTGTTTGTTCTGCTAACAGGCGCGCCTCTAGGTGGATGAGGCTTTTGAGTGCTTGTATTTGTGTGATGTAGATCAGGAACGACACGGCAATAAAGAGAGTAATCGTGGAGCTTCCGAACCAGACCAGAAGGAGAGCAAGTTTCCTCATGGAATTATACGTTAGCAGATCCCGAGCCGATTTGTCAACCACTGTGGACTGATTTGTTATGATATTGCATATGGATATAGTGCACGCGCTCATCCTTGCGGTGGTGGAAGGCGTCAGTGAATTTCTGCCTATTTCATCCACCGGGCATTTGGTGTTGACGAGTCATCTCTTGGGGATTCCGCAGACCGAGGCAGTGAAAAGTTTTGAAATTGCGATTCAACTGGGTGCCATCGCATCCGTGGTTTTTCTGTATTGGCGGCGGTTCGCGCTGGATCGTCAAACTCTTGTACGTGTCGGAATTGCTTTTGTCCCGAGCGTGGTCATTGGATTTCTGCTGTATGGCTGGATAAAGTCTGCTTTGCTCGGAAATGCTGTTGTGACTGTTACAGCCTTGTTTCTTGGCGGCCTCGTGCTTTTGGGGATTGATCGCATCCTTCCACGCCGGAATGGAGAAATACGGGCGATGACGATATTGGAAGCAGGGTTTGTCGGCGTTATGCAATCGCTCTCGATGATCCCGGGAGTGTCGCGTGCGGCTGCAACTATAATTGGTGGACTGACGGTCGGTCTATCGCGGAAAGCAGCGGTGGAGTTTTCGTTTCTCTTGGCTGTCCCCACCATGCTTGCGGCAACCGGATTGGATATGATGAAAAGCTACCAGTATTTTTCGGCGCGCGATGTCGGTGTGCTTGCTGTTGGATCAATCGCCGCGTTTGTTGTCGCATTGGTTACAATCAAATGGCTTCTGGGATTTGTCGAGCGCCATTCTTTCTTTTGGTTCGGGGTTGAACGCATCCTCGTTGCGGCGGCCTTCTGGCTGTTTTTCTTGTAAAAGATTGTCCATCCTGGATTTTCCAAGGTGTCCAGTGATGGTCACCTCGGGGGTGGAGTTCGGTAAAAAAAATTATTAAAGTTTTTTAAGAAGTTCTGAGAATATAAACAGAATAAGGTATGTGTGGAGTTCCTTCGATTCGCTTCGCTCACTCTGGACCTTCGACTTCTACTTAAATATAAGGGCCATGGCCCTGAGCGAAGTCCGCCATAGGCGGACGAAGTCGAAGGGCTGCGGGACTAGGAGTCGGACCTAGATATGCAGATCCAAAGTCTGCTGTCCTACCATTGAACGATCCCGCAATGAAAAAGTCTTCTCTCTATTTTACCAAAAACGGCTGCATCTGTGTAGCCTGTAGTATAATGTACGACATTACATGAGTGCGAAGAAGATTCACATCCCAAATATTTTTGTCCTTCAATCGTCCAAAGGCGTGCTCTACGACGCGGCATGGGGACAAACTTCTGGAGAAATAATCCTCCGGCCCCAACCATCCGTCATCACTATTCCGATTCCAGCACTACCGGTTGGAGTTGTTCGCACGGTTGGGTATGGGCTGATTGTCGCAAGCCTTGCCGGAATATTCTTCTCCTATCAGTCAGTGATCGCAAGCGAAGTGTCGTATCGTCTGAATACCCTCTTTCGAGACGAAACCAAAGAACGCGCGCTGGCAGTTCAAGCGGAGGCA
>JAUYPR010000056.1 GCA_030695785.1 bacterium | reverse complement strand
GTCAACCGCGTCTACATGGTCGTTTGTGCCGTCGAAATTGAGGGACCAGTTGAACTTGCCGTTTGCAAACCAGGTGGGCATGTTGGCACTAATACTCGAGACGCCGCCGCGGGTGGCGTCATTATTATTTGTGGTTGCGTCGTAGGCGACGTTATAGCTTCCTTCGTCAAATGGGTAGTAGGCAAACGGCCCCGGCCCTTTTTCTTCGGTGGAAGAAATCGTGGTGGAAACTTGTGAGGCAACGCGCTGAAGGGCGTCGGTGGAGCGGGTGTAGTCTGAGGCGATTTCGTTGGCGGAAAGCGCGCGGTTGTAAATTTTAACGTCGTCGATGAGGCCGTTGAAGTAGTCGTCTCCAGAAATATTCCCTGGACTATAGCCAACTTGCAAAACGTTACTGTAGTTTGTAAGGCCGTTTGTCGCTGTATTCTCCGATACGCCATTGACGAAAATCGTCATTGTTGTTCCATCAAATGTCCCAGCAACGTGATACCATACATTTGCGGCTACATTGGTGCTCGATACTGCTGCTTGAAAATCGCCATCCCCAATTGCAACGCGTATCTTCTGCGCTTCGCCGGATGTTCCAGATATTTGGAGCGTGTATCCAGCATTCGTTGGTCCACCATTATGTCTCGAGATAATAGACGGATATTCACCGGTGGATGGAAAAGCGGCGACACGTATCCACGCACTCATAGTCAAGCTTGATACGTTGAAAGAATTATTGTTTGGCACCTCAATGTATTCATTTGTCCCGTTCAACGCTCCTGCATTACTGATTTGACCAGTTGTCCAGTTCGTTGATGTCCAATTCCTAGCTCCACCGTTATTTCCACCTTCTGAATAATCCTTCGCACTGAGTGCTGAACCTGATTCATCCAATTTCCAATACCCGACCAAGCCGTCTTCGAATTGGAATTCGTGGCGTTTTTCGGCGTTGGTGATGCTTGAATTGCCGTAGTAAGCGTAGACATTTGACGCACCGACCGGAATTTGGTCCATCATCATCCAGACATTCGTGGAGGTGGTATTGCAGCCAGTGGAGATCCAATGGTCGAATACGAGCCCGCGGTCATCCACAAAGCGCAAATCATCGCAGTCAGATTGCATTTTGCCGGTACTGACCAACGTGGAGGTATCCAGCGTCTTGACGAGCACCTCTTTGCGCACGTGGTTCACGCTGGAGTTATTGGAGACGAAAATGGGCTTGCGGAATTGATAGTCTTCATCCCACCAAAACGCGGCTTGGGCTTCTTGAACAAGGTTTCCCTTGAGGGCGAAGATGGCAAAGAACAACACAATCAAAATAATACAAAGGATAAAAAAGAAGGTCAGTTTCTTGTGGTTGCCAAGGAATTTCTTGAGTTTCCTCGACCAACGAAACCGATTTGTTGCCCGGTCAGACACCACCCAAAGCGCGGCAACACTGGGTATGTCGTTCCCTAAAAGGCCAGTATTGGCGTAGGCAGTCGCTGCCCCCACCATCCGTTCAAACATAGGGCGTATATGTCCTATAAGGCGTATAGGTCGTATCTCCCCAGATCGCAAGAGCTGCTCCTGAATCCTGGTGCCCTGGAGGGAAGGCGGCAACGCTGCCATGTTCACTTGGGCGGCAACCCGGTTCCCGCTCTCCCACGCCAGCAGTCCCGCTCCTCCCCAGGATTTAGGGTTGACCCCTAAATCCTGGTGGCTCCCGGCGATTTTAATGCCTTCGGTTTTCCCCTGTTGAGAGCTAAACACCAAGTCGACCTGGGTGATTCCCCGCAGTTCCCCCAGCCGATTGACATCCATTCGATCCTCCGCTAGGCTGGGTAAAGTGAAGTTTCCACGACTATTCCCGAAATTGAACCAACGGATGGTTGATAAGCTTTCAGATATCCTTGGAGATATCGGCATGGTTTTCTTCGGATCAGTGGTGATTCCCATAGTGCTTGACAAGCCCAATGTTGAAGTGCTAGTGTTGGGGTTAATTGGTGCTGCTGTGGCGTGGACATTTGCTGTGTTGATTCGGATGAGAGGTGAACCATGAATTGGAACCCCAACAATTTGATCTTCTTTTATATCGCGGGATTTCTGATTGTGATCCTGTTGGTTCTGATGGCCCTGCCCACCTTGATTGCCAATGAGGTAGAACGCCGCCAGAAACAGCGCGGGAAGAAGAAGTAGGAAGCTTCGGCGGCGGACAGTTCGCACCCATCTATAATAATAAAGAATCATCAGAAAAACAAGAGTGTCTTCATTCTGTCTTGTGAAGGTCTTACCTTCCGTCGGAAGGTGAGACCTTTTATGATTCCCGCAGTATGCTATACTGAGAGCCGTGTCTGCTCGCACGCTTGCTCATTCAGCCCTCATCCTTTTCACGCTTTTTCTCCTGGCAATCGTGCAGCGGACTGAATTGAACACATTTCTTCCTCAATTTCTTGGAGGGTTGGTTCTCCTCTATTTCACAGTACAGTTCCTTCTTTGGAGAAAGTGGGTCGCGTCGCACCACGAAGGCTGGATCCGCGATTCTGAAGCGGTGATGTTCGTAGTCATGGGCGTGATTTTGGTCGAACTCACCGGCGGATTGGGTGGTCCGCTTTCATTTATTTTGTATTTACTGATTCTTTATCTGGGGGTTTTACTGGAACCTGGGATCTCATTTGCGGTTGCAATCGGGCTGTTGGTGTATTTCTTCCCAACGACGGAATTTGGGTCACTTGTATTTTCGAATAGTTTAGAAATTAGAAATTGGAAATTAGAAATTCTGTTGAATGACCTTCTCCGCCTCCTTTCCCTACTCTTAATGGTGCCGTTTGCGCTGTTTTTTGACCGAAGAGTGAAGAGATAAGACGTATACGGCATATATGACATATAGGTCCTATGTTCGTTTTTCTGCAAGCCTTTTCCGAAAAAGATTTTCTGTGTACCCACCCTCTTGAATAAACTTCTTTTCCAGTGAGGCAATGAGATGATCCAGAAGGTATGTTTCCATAGAAAGAAGCGTCACACAGAGGTTTGAAAACTTCTCTGGCGTATCCGCCCATCGAAGCATCTGTGGAATATTTGCGGGAAGAATATGATCTTTCCGTGCGCGCATCCGCAACACTCGTGGGTCGTGTTTCTCCCAAAGAGGAAGGTTATGCGTGCGCAAAAAATCGCGATAATCTTCCAAAAGCTCGCCGAAGCTTGCACGGGCGACACTCGTTAGCTTGATGTTGCTCTTGAGACTTTTACCGAGTGACCCCTCGACGATATTTTGTTTTCCGGAGCGAGCGGCTTGAACCATTTGGTCGATGGTCCGGCGCGTGGGCATTCCCCTGCCGGAGTCGTTGAGATACTGGCGGCAGAATTCTACCGTGAGATCGTAAAGAACCACTGCCTGTTGGTAAACCCGCAGGTGTTCGTAGCTCGCCCCTTCCTTATATGCCTTATCTGGCGTATACGCCCTATATGGCATATACTACCAATACCGCTATGCAAAGAACAGAGCTTTTCGGTGTACCAGTAGATTTGGGAACAAAAGCAGACGCTCTTTCTTTTGTGGAGAAGCGCATCCGGGAGAAAAAGAGAACGTTTATCACCACCCCAAACCCCGAGTTTATCGTGGACGCGCAGGGTGATAAAGAATTCCGGGCAATCCTCCAAAAAGCCGACCTCGCACTGCCGGATGGAAGTGGAATTATCTGGGCATTGCGAATCATAAAAGGTCGACCTTCAATAAATCCCCTTCGTCTTCCTGGGGTTGATTTCATGCTTGCCTTGTGCAAACGCGCTGCTGAACAAAAATGGACTGTTTCCCTCCTGGGTGGAGGAGAAAATGTAGCAGAAGAAACGAAGAAAGTGCTAGAACGCCGCTTCCCGGGGATACGAATATGTGTCCTTTCCGAACGGGATCCTTCGACTCCGCCCTTCGACTTAGCTCAGGACCTTCGGCCCTTCGATTTCACTCAGGGCTCCGCTCAGGATGACGTCAAACGTCACCTCCTCTTCGTTGCCCTTGGCCATAAAAAACAGGAACGCTTCATCGTCGAAAATCAGGGACGTTTGGGTGCCGCTGTCGCCATGGGCGTGGGCGGCGCGTTTGACTACATCTCCGGCCGTGTCCCCCGTGCGCCGCAGTGGATGCAGAGCGCCGGGTTTGAGTGGCTGTTTCGGCTCTTCGTGCAGCCGTGGAGAATCAAGAGGCAGTGGAAATTACTGGTGTTTGTGTTCTTGGTGCTGCGGGCGTATTTTTATGTCGTATGTTTACGCAGAAACAACCCCCTCTAAAACCGCAAGCGTCTTCCTGGCGGCTGCTTCCCACGTGAACTTCTTTGCTCGTTCTAATCCTTTCTTTCTCAATTCTTGGCATCTCTCTTCGTCATTTGCTAGCAGTTGAATCTTTTGTTTGATATCTTCAATATTATAAGGATCCACATATTCCACCGCATTCCCTCCCACTTCCGGCATGCTTGACACGTTGCTGGTCATCACCGGACACCCGCACGCCATTGCCTCCAAAATCGGCAGGCCAAACCCTTCAAAAAGCGATGGAAAAACGAGCGCAGTCGCGCCCGAGTAAAACGCGGGGAGATCTTCGGTGGGCACATTGTCGAGGAAACGGATATAGTCATTATTGCTTTCATCATTCACCTTCTGTGCCGCTGCATAAATTTCATCGGAAAGCCACCCACGTTTCCCAATCAAAACGAGTCTTGAGATTCTATCGGTCGCTGCGCTCCCTCCAGAATGACAAACTTTCGAAAACGCCTCTATCAACCGCACTAAATTTTTCCTGGGCTGGATGGTGCCCACGAATAAAAAATACTTGGGGAACTTTTTTAATGAAGCCTCCACGGCTTTACAGCCGTGGTTTCTTCTTTTGCTCGCTTCACAAGTGATTTTAGCTTGTACCCACGGATGTACATCCCTGGTACTACGCTCGCAAAATAGCCCATACTTCTCGAACATCTGCATGACTTCCTCTTCCGGCCGCGGGTGGAATACTTTTGTATCCACTCCCTCGGGGATAACGGTGATCAGATTTATATCTTTTATGATACTTCTATACCTTTTGACCGCGTCTTTTTTGGTGGCTTCTGACACGGCAATGACTGCATCGGCATGGGCAAGCGCGTATTCGGTTGACCACGTCAGGTATTTCTTTTGCGGGAATTGGTGGTATTCGGGCAACCACTCTGCACCCAAATCGTGAATAGTTACCACGGTTTTCACTCCAGGCCGACGCAAGATCGGGAGCGTATGAGCAGGGATGAAGAGGACATCGGGCGGCCGCAGCCACGTCTCCAAGGCAAGCCCTGCCTGGGTCCAGAGGAAAGGGAAGGGGATGGGAAGGATTTCAGCGGGTCCTGCCGCTGCGCACCCCCGTCCGATGTCCTCGCTCACGCGACTAGCGCGATTCGCTACGGGCACTCGACGGAGTCCCCTGCTCGCGTCACCCGCAGAAGAAACATCTGGGCGGGTGTAAAGAACATAGGTGTTTTTCTTATCTATTTCCAAGAGACTCCGGATAATTTCCCGCGAATACCTCTCCGTCCCAGTTGGACGTGCAACAAATGCGCGACTGGCATCAATTCCAATCAACATAGAAGCTCCAAATCACAAGCTCCAAGAACCAAACAAATCCCAAGATCCAAAATTCAAAACGTTTGGAACTTGGTGCTTGGTTCTTGGAACTTTCCGCTAGCGGCGGCGAATGCTCTTCTGGTACGCATGCATGCTCTCCATCGCCATCCCGGTGCCGATGGCCACGCACATCAGCGCGTTTTCCGCCACATGACACGGCACCCCAAGTTCGTGTGTGAAGAACACGTCCAGATTTTTCAAAAGCGACCCCCCGCCTGACATAATGATGCCTTTGTCAATAATATCCGATGAAAGCTCGGGCGGCGTGGTTTCCAGCACCTTTTTCATTCCAGAAAGGATCGCCCGGATCGGTTCCTGCATCGCCTCATTCACTTCAACTTCAGAGATGGTGACCGTGGCTGGAAGGCCTTCCACCAAATCACGGCCCCGCACCGCTGTCGTTTTTTCTTTCGATAAAGCTTTGTCGTCGGCGTTACCCAGTTGAATTTTCAAAAGCTCCGCCATCCGGTCGGAAACGAGTAAATTGTGTTTCCGCCGTAAATATCTGGCAATCGCGTCGTCGATCTTATTCCCAGCCACGCGGACAGAATGGTGCGCCACTACGCCCCCGAGCGAGATGACGGCAATTTCAGAGGAACCGCCGCCAATATCAATAATCATACTTCCCGACGCTTCCCCAATGGGCACGGCTGCGCCAATGGCCGCGGCCACGGGTTCATCAATCAGGTACGCATGCCGCGCCCCAGCTGACAGGGTTGCATCCACCACTGCCCTGCGCTCCACACTGGTCACGCCAACAGGGACGCAAATCATCACGTCGGGGCGCAAGAAGCGCGATTGACCGCACACGCGATCAATAAAATACGCGAGCAGTGCTCGGGTGATCGCGTAGTCAGCAATGACCCCGTCGCGCAACGGGCGGCTGGCCATGATGTGATCGGGGGTGCGGCCGAGCATCGCTTTTGCCTCATGCCCAATAGCCACCACCCGCCTATCATCTACGGATACGGCCACCACCGTCGGTTCATTCAACACAATCCCCTGTCCGACAACAGAAACCAATGAATTCACCGTCCCGAGATCAATCCCGAGCCTGGGGCGGGAGAAGCGGGAAGAAAGTTTTTCGAGAAAAGAAAATGGATGTTTCACTGGCGCTATGGTATCATGAATTTCATGTACCAGCGCTTTCTTATTTCCATTCTCACATTTCTCCTCATTATTGGCGTGTCTGCCGTCACGATTCTCTACGCGCGGGGGTACAAATTAAGCCCGCGGGACGGCATTGTGAAAACTGGGCTGCTGGTGGTTTCTTCCAAACCCGATGGTGCAGTGGTGGAACTCGACGGCCGGATCACCGACGCCACCAACACCACGATTTCCTACCTTCAACCCAAACAGTACCGGGTGCGCCTGGTGCGCGAGGGATATTTGCCGTGGGAAAAAACCGTGGACGTCAAACCGGAACTGGTGACTGAAATTGATGCAGTGTTATTCCCTCTTTCCCCGTCACTCAAGCCGCTGACCGTGACTGGGGCGATTCGCCCGCTGCTTTCGCCCAACGGCACCAAAATCGTCTATGGTGTTCCAGAAGGACGGAATGCCGGTTTGTGGATGGTCGACCTTCGGCCGAATCCATTTCGTCAAAATGTGCCGATCCAAATCGCGGCAGACACGATTGTGCGGAAATTTTCAGCAGGGGCATACGCGTGGTCGCCGCAGGGCGACAAAGTGCTGGTGGTGGTGCAAGACGCACTTGCCGGCAAAAATTCGACCAGCACCTTTTTACTGCCAACCGACCGCTTCAATGAACAATTGCTGGACGTGACCCCGACCATTGAGGCAACAGTAGCTGAGTGGGAGGAGGATAGCCGGCTGCGGGCGGAACGGCGCAACGCGCAATTGGCAGATGAGGTACGGCAAGTGCTGGAAAAAGCCGCAACGTCAGCCGCCTCTCCTTCCCTCATTTCCCGCGTCCGTTCCCTCGACGAGCGCAACCACGCTATTCTCTGGTCGCCAAATGAGACGCGCGTGCTTTTTTCTCTCCCCGGTGACCCAATCCCCCGCGTCTATGACATCAAAAAACGGAAAGAGTATGTGCTGCCGGATTTGAAAGACGTGTTTGCGGGGCGGATGGAATCGCCGCTTTTCTGGTATCCGGGTGAAGAAGATGCCGCACATCTGGTATTCGTGGAACAGGGAAAACTCCAAGTCATTGAGTTTGACGGCGGGAATAAAACAACGGTTTTTACCGGCCAGTTTGACCCGGCGTTTGTGTTCCCTTCACCAGATTCTCGCAAACTACTGATCGTGACGTCGCTCAACACGGCCGCGAACAGTACAGCCAACCTTTACACCATCGACCTCCGCTAACCCCAGTGCGGTATAATGCATGTGTCACCGGAGACTAGTTCACTGGTAGATATGGTATGACGGGGATTGGCGCAGTGGCAGCGCGCGCGGTTCGGGACCGCGAGGTCGACAGTTCAAATCTGTCATCCCCGACAGAGTATCTTGGAGGTACAGGGTACACTTTTTGCGTAAGACGCAAAAACGCATTTTCCCTGGTCTCCGACGAAGAGCCCCTGTAGCTCAATTTGGATAGAGCAGTCCCGTCCTAAGGGAAAGACTGCAGGTTCGAGTCCTGCCAGGGGCGCCCAGATCGCAGGGTGAGACCCTGTGACCGGGGGATTAATCATCGTCTAACAGAAAAGGTTGGATGAATGAGAAGTCCTTTGGTTCACCCATAAATTGTGCGTACGACGTCCCAGGATATGCAGTACGGAGAAGTTCCAATATTCTCTCGGGATGTACCCAAGCTGTTTTTGTCAGTCCCAGATAATCTCCATAAGACGAAGGACGTCCTCTCGCTTGTTGGTGAATGTACCGGGTCAGATGCAGAAAATAATCGTCCCGCTCAACCAACACCCCTCGATAAACTCCCTGAAAAAGACCTCCCAACCGTCTGTACTTTTTATTAAAGTACATGACATACCGAACAGACAATGAGCGGATAAACTCTTCCATAAACCCAGCTTGCTTCTGCTCTAAAAGAAAGTGGAAATGATTTGGCATCAAACAATACGCAAGCAATGTGATCTTTTTTGCAAAATTATTCAGTTGAAGCTCTCTCAAAATTCGGTCTTTTTGTTTCGAGCTCACCGATGGGTCAGTTAAAAACTGCCGCAACTGTTTTTCGTCCTTTGGAAGTAAATACGTCTGCAGGTACGAAAGGAAAACTCCTTCATCCATGGAGTCCAAAAAGATGGGTCGCTTCTCTACCCCACGATTGAAAACGTGATAGATGCCGTTGTCAATGTCCGGCTTGATTGTGTATTTTCCTGGCATGGCAGTTTCTTCCTATCGATCAACCTCACCAGATCGCAGGGTGAGACCCTGTGACCTGGGGGTTTTAGAGAGTTTTTCCACGAGGAGAATACCGGGTTTACCCTGAGACCCGAAGGGTTTGCCGTTCGGGAAAGAAATCTCATCCACGACCGAAAGGTACGCGCTACCTGAAGCACGAAGACGTTCCAGTTCATCCGGACTCGGCGGCCGGATCGGTGGGAACTCTTTCGCCAACCCCACGTACAAGATTCCCTCTTTCATCTGCTCAAGCATCTCTCCCTGCCCAGACAGCCCTTCGACTTCGCTCAGGGTGAACCGACGGAACTCAATATTCTCCAACCGGTTCTCAGTCGCCGTCCACCCACCACTTTTCGTCCCACCTTGCGCCAAATACCACGCCGGGTCAATCTTCAAATGAAACAGAAAGTGCAGGTGCGGATCGTCAAGCAGAGTGGAGACAATAATCCGATCGTATTGACTCCGCTTTTCCCACACCAAATGCGCCGCCTCTTTCCGCCCAAACCGCCAATCTTCCGCTTCTTCGACATTCAAATGCACGAAATATTGATGCAGAAAAAATGCAAATGACGTGAGCAAACCAATGCTCACAACTGCTATTCCAACCCAGGTGAGAAACCGTGATTGCCGCATTCCCCACGACACGGCCGCAACAGCCCCAACCGCGGCAAAGATCTGCACGACCGGAAGCGCAAAGATGCTCCGCACGTAGCTGGGCATGTCGTAGGTGATCGCGGCAGGGACGAATGCGAGAAGCAACCATCCGAGGAGAAAAAATGTCACCCGACCATGAGATAAAATAAGCACTCCGATTCCAATGAGTGCTAATACTGCCTCCCACGGATACACCACACCTGAATCCGGCGCGTGGTTCACTTGCTGCAGGCGCGGTCCATTCCGCCCAAATATCAGATCTGCTGGATTGAAATGCCGGACGTAATTCTCGGCAAATTGCGCCAAAGCGTCGTGTGTGAACGGAATCAGACGCCGGTTATGAAATATTCTCCCCCACCACCCGGCCCCAGCCTGTTCATCAAGAAAGATATCTCTTGCCGACACATCCAAGAACGCCTCTTTGGAAAAAATGGATAACGCTCTGTACCGCACTTGGGTTTCCGGACTGACAATTGACGGCAGGATCATCGCGAAAAACGCAGCGACAATGACCAGAAATACAAGCACTTGCCGCCACCGAACTGCTACTTCTCGGTGGAAAAGAAGTAAAAGCATCAGTATCAGAACCGGCGTCATGAAACGGGCGGAATGGTAGGTCAGGAGGGAAAGACCGAAACAACCTCCTGAAAGGAGGAATTCCCAAGAACCAAGCACCAAGTTCCAAACGTTTTGAATTTCGGTCCTTTTTTGACTTATTCCCCTCAAAAACAACCACACGCCCGCTGTCACGAAGAAAAGGGCTGCATTTGCCTCAAACGCGCCGCGGGAGTACTGGATATGCCAAGGGGAAACCGCAAGGAAAAACGCGGAGAGCAAGGGGAGGGTTATTGAAGGTCCAACCTTTCTGAATAGAAAGGTTGGACCTTTCATAATATTCAGAAGAACCTGTGTCAAAACATACACCACCAACACGGTCAGCGTTCCAAACAAAATGGACGGCAGGCGCACCGATACCGCGTTCAACCCAAAAACTGGAATAAACGGAATAATCGTGTAGGTGTACAACGCCGGCTTGTAGTCATCGGATGAACGCAAAGTCAAGGGCAAAAACGCCCCGAACTGGTCACGGCCGGTTTTCAAAATCGAATACGCGTCATACCCCATCCCCACTTCATCCCGATTCATCCCAGCCGGCACGTCTCCAATGCCGTAGATGCGAAGGAAGAAGGCAAAAACGATAATCGGAATCAAGAAAAAAAATGGTTTCATAAAAACTCCCAGATCACAGGGTCTGACCCTGCATCCTGGTGATATCTAGAGTTTCGTTTTGAACGTCTCGAGATCCATATTCGCACCAATGCGTTGGCGGCGTAAGTTGAACATTTGACCTGCCGACTGGTTCACGCCCGGAATCGTCCCCACCGCGCCCGCATACCCCGCTTCTTTCACAGCCTTTGCCGAGCTCCCGGAAATTGCTCCATACGGATACGCAAACCAATTCACCGGATGTCCGAGACGTTCCTCGAGCGTCTTCTTGCTTTCCGTCACTTCCTCCACCATCCGTGTTCGCGACAACGACGGCAGGTACGCATGATTCACCGTGTGGCTTTGAAACTCAATGCCTGTCCCCGCCATTTGCCCAATCATTTCCCACGTCAAATAGGCTCCACCCCCCACCAACCCAGTTGGAACAAACACCGTTGCTTTAAAACTAAATTGTTCAAGAATGGGGTACGCGTTGTAATAAAAATCGATGTAGCCGTCGTCGAATGTCAACACGACCGGCTTTGCTGGTAGACTTTGAGACCCTTTGAGTATGTCGTTGACCATATCAAACGTTAACGTTGTGTATCCTTCTTGTGATAAGTATTCCATATGCTCTTTAAACCGATCAGGCGTAACAGATAACGTATCCCGCGCAGTATCCTCCGGGATTGGGTTATTGCCAATGTAGTGGTAAAAAAGAATCGGGATGCGGACTTGGGTGGTTTGTCCGGATTCCCCGAGATAAGGATCAGGAATCGGGGTTGGGGATGGTTTCGGGGTCCCGTCCAGAGGACGGTCGGCCTCTGGCCGAGGGGTCAATCGTTCACCTTGCCCTGAGTGGACTTGTCCTGAGCTGAGTCGAAGGGCCGTCGACTTCCCTTCCAGGGAAAAAACTGTCAGCGACACGCCCAGCCCAACCACAAACCCAATGACGATACAAAACCCCAGAAAGCGAATCACGTGTTTATTGTACAATAAACCCATGCTGAAGTCTTTCGCCCGCATCTTCCACCAACTCATCGCTCTTAGTTTTTTTGCGCTGATCATCCTCGGAGCATTGTTTGCCCTCGCTTCCATGTCCAATACCACGATCGCGGATGTGTTCCGTGTGAACAATCCAACGTCCCAAGTTGAAACCTCGCCCGCCTCTGGCGTGGCCTCGCCTGAACCAAAAGAAAACCCTGCGACCCTTTCCCTCGGGCTGGCCGCCAATGTTTCAATTGATACACTGCCTGCTATCCTACAAAACCTCCAAAGCGCAGATATTGACGCGATCATTCTTTTCGGGAATATAACCCAAACAGGATCGGTGGATGAATTACGGCAGGTGAAAGTGATGTTAGACAACGTCCGCATCCCCACGTACTTCATCCCCGGGACCAACGACCTCCAATCATCGGTCGTCTCCAGCATCTTCGGCTTTCGACCCAACAGCCAAATGTACCAGGAAGTCGATCTTGCCGGCTTCCGACTTCTCCTTTTAGACAATGCCGACCCAACCGTTGGCATTGCTCCTGAACAGTGGGCTTGGCTTGCGGCGGCGCTCGCGGAGACAAAGAAAGAGACACCGACCTTTTTGTTTCTCCACACACGAACCCAAACAACCCCAGCAATCGAACCGCAGAATGGTGAGCTTGAGCGGCTGTTTGCGCTTGCCTCGCCGGCAGGCGGGTCAGCCTCACCTTCGGCCGTGTTCGACGCGTCAATGGTCGATCAAGTTGCAATCCTGGACGTTTTTGAGGATAATAGGTGGAGCCTGACAAATTTAGAAATTAGAAATTAGAAATTTCATGCGCTACTCCCTTTCCACCCTCCCCAACCACCTCCGTCTTTTGACGGTGCCTGTTTCAGGGATCGATTCCGTCACCATTCTGGTCCTGGTCAAAACCGGCAGTAGATACGAGAAAAACTTGGAAAACGGCATTGCGCATTTCACCGAACATATGTTTTTTAAAGGCACCGAAAAGCGGCCGACCGCATTAGATATTACGAAAGAGATTGATGCGGTTGGAGGTGTTATGAATGCGTTTACCGCAGAGGAATATACCGGCTATTACACAAAAGTTGCAAGCAAGGAGTTCAACCGTGGGGTGGACGTGCTTTCCGACATGCTGCTCCATTCCACTTTTGAAGCCGCCGAGATTGAACGCGAGGCTGGCGTGATTATCGAAGAAATCAATATGGTGGAAGATATTCCTCAGCGCAAAGTTGTTGACGTGTTTAAACAACTGGTGTACGGAGACACTCCCCTGGGCCGCCCGGTGGGCGGGGTCAAAAAAACAGTCCGGGAAATGCAACGCGAAGATTTTCTCGCCTATTGCGCCAGTTTGTACACGCCGGAAAATGCCTTGGTCGTTGTCTCCGGGAATATTCCAAAAACTGCTGTTTCGTCGCTTCAAACTGCGTTTGGTTCCTGGACCGGAAAACGCGACCGGCACGCGCTCAATCAGAACGACACTCAAGCAAGGCCGGTCTTGAAGGTTCTTCGACGGCCGGGCGAACAAGCGCATCTCGTGTTGGGTTTCCGCAGTATCCGCCGCGAGGACCCGAGGAGATTCCCCCTTGCGATTCTGAACACCATCATGGGCGGCAACATGAGTTCGCGCCTCTTTCTCGAGATCCGTGAAAAGCGCGGGCTCGCATACGCCATTTCCAGTTCCCAGGAGCCGTTTACCGATGTGGGCGTCTGGGCCGTGTACGCAGGGGTGGACTTGAAGAAACTTGTGGAGTGTGTTACGGTAATGTTGTCGGAGTGTGCACGGATGCGCGACGCGGGTCCGACCGAAGAAGAACTGCACCGTGCAAAAGAGTATTTGAAGGGTCGGTTAACATTGCGGTTGGAAGATTCCGAGGAAGTCGCGTCGTTTTTTGGCATGCAGGCGTTGCTCGACAAAACTATTGAGACGCCGGATGAAATTATGCATGAGATCGATATGGTTCGACATCAAGATATACAGAAAGTATCTGCCATGATGATCCAACCGGAGCGTTTGAATGTGGCGATGGTTGGACCAGTAAGTAAGGGACAGGAAAAGGAAATATGGACAAAACTCTCGTCGTTTTAAAACCAGATGCCCTGAAACGGGGCTTAGTTGGCGCGATTCTTTCCCGCTTTGAGCGCATGGGGCTGAAAATCACGGCCATGAAAATGGCCTGGCCGACACCCGAGTTTATCAGTAAACACTATGCCGATGATGAAACCTACCACAAAAGTGTAGGAACAAAAACGCTCGAACAATACCAAAGTGAATCAAAATCACCTATTGACGTGTTCGGCACTGACGAACCTGTTGGTATTGGCCGCAAGGTCCGCGGCTGGAATATGTCATATCTCTCTTCAGGTCCGGTGGTTGCGATCGTCTTAGAAGGACACCGGGCGGTGGAACAAGTCAGGCTCCAGCTCGGACACACGATCCCCTCCAAGGCCGCTCCAGG
>JAUYPR010000046.1 GCA_030695785.1 bacterium | reverse complement strand
CACATCGAAAAGGGACCGGAGAAAAAAGTAGTCATTCGCCCGAAAGGGATCGAGTTCTCCGCCGACTCACTCGCCATCCGCGCACAATGACATCATTTCAACATAGACAGCGGATTAATGGCGGCGCCGTTTTGGGAGATTTCAAAATGCAAATGCGTGCCGGTACTTCGGCCGGTTGACCCCATTTGTCCGATAATATCCCCGGCTTGCACAAAGTCGCCGACCGATACATATACGCGTGAAAGGTGCGCGTAGCGCGAACGAAATCCGTTGCCGTGGTCAATCTCGACTCTATTGCCATACCCGGTCGCATCAATCCATCCGGCCACCGTCACACGACCGCCGTCAGCAGCCGCAATCCCCGGCGTCTCTTTATCTGCAATATCAATGCCGGGGTGATACCACGCAAAGTACTGCGTAATTTCTCCACTGGTCGGCCAGCGAAACGACCCCGTCCCTTGTTGCGCGCTTCCATCGGCAACAGTGGAGCCGCGGGAAACAAACAGCCGTTCTCTGGGTGTAACACGCGACTCGGGCGGCACGCCGCCAGGAACGATCAGGACGGTCCCGATCTGCAGGGCTAAATCGTCACCTACGTCGTTGAACGGAAAATCCAAGATGGCCTGAGCAGAAACGTCGTATTTCTTCGCAATGCCGTAAATCGTATCTCCACGGAGCACGGTATGCGCGATACCAGAAACGGGCAAAATATCCAAGGCGTCGCCGACAATCACGAAATCGTTCCGGAGATCATTCGCCCAACGCAGGGTATTGACATCAATGCCAAACTTCTCTGCAACGGAAAAAAGCGTATCCCCTTCTTGCACAATATACGGTTCAATTTTGTCCCGCGGCTTTTCTGAAATATTTGTCGTGGCCGTAATGTCCGCTGGGAGCCGGAATGATTCTTCGGTTGACGACCCCAACACCCGCTCGTCCGAGATGCCCGGGTAGACACTTCCGACGACGCTCGAACTGCGCACCGCACCACCAACAAAAAGAACCATAAAGGCTAAAAGTCCCATCGAAACATGCAAAAACGGCCGCTCCAGCATGCCCCGGCGCCATAAAAGTTGAGTAACCACCAACCGTTTACCGGCTTCAACAAGAAGGGCCAGGACATGAATTTTTGCCTTGAGATAGCCCAGAACCGCCACCACCCACTCTTGGACTTCGTTGAGAATCAGATCCAACATCGAGGTTGAGTATTAGTGTAAAGGTTCCTGCCCCTTTGTGTCAAATGACGAAACAGGGCAATGCTTTATCAAGTAAGCCTATTGACAAAAAAGTAAGGAGATGATAAAATATTCTTACATATGGATACAATCGCAGTATTGTCTTCAAAAGGTCAGGTCACTATTCCCAAACACATCCGGGAAACACTGGCGTTACAACAATCCCATCGTCTGTTATTCACGACCACACCGACAGGGATGCTGGTTGGTCTTCCACTCAACCGAGACTTTTTATCGTTCGGCGGTTCTGTTCGACCAAAGAAAAAACCTGAAGATTTTGACGCAATCAGGAAAGCTGTCCAAAAACGAATCGCGCAAGAAACAATCATGCGAGCCTCGAGGTAAACGATGACATTGTTTGTTGATACAAACATCTTCCTCCGCTTCCTGACACACGATCATGAGGAACAATACAAACGATGTACATCTCTATTGGAAAAGGCCAAGCGAGGAAAAGTTCATCTTCAAACATCCGCCCTCACCATGTTTGAAATTATTTGGACATTGGAGTCGTATTATGAAGAACCCAAACAATCAATCATTGAAAAAATGACTGGTCTTCTTTCTTTCCCCAATATAACGGTTGAACACCGGGACGTCTTCCTCGAGGCTTTCGTCTTATGGGACGGAGCCAGTGTCTCGTTTAATGATGCATTTAACGCAATCTGGATGCAGCGAGAAGAAATCAGCTCTTTGTATTCCTATGATCGCGGCTTTGATCGACTCGGAGTCCAACGTCTTGAACCGTAAGCCAAAAACCCTACCATGGCTTTGAGCCGGAAAGGAAACGGATCGTGGTATACTCCTTCAAATGTTGGAGCGGCCGAAAAAAAATGATTGCCTTCTTCATCTTCAACAGACGATAGTAGCTGATCTTCTTTTAGAAACAGAGGCTTTGCGTCTCACCCCAACTCGAATCGCACACCACGACATTGATCCTTCTGCCCCAATTTCTCCCTACTTTCTTGATCTAAGCCGCATGTCAACATCAAGCGCCCGCCAGGAAATCGCAAACGCCTTCTCCCTCACTATGTTTGGGGTACGGACCGACCTCCTCGCCCCGATCCCACTCACCGCTGTCCCATTTGTCACCACCCTTTCTGACAACACAGGTATTCCACTGATTATCCCCAGAACAGAGAAAAAAACACACGGTGGCCGCGGCGCAATAAACGGCATCTATCAGCGCGGACAAAAGGTTATCTTGTTTGACGATGTTATGACGCGCGGCACAAGCAAAGAGCTCCCGATTTTTTTACTCGAAGGAGCTGGCCTGGAGATTACCTCCATCATTGTCCTCATCGACCGTGAGGAAGGCGGAATGGAACGATTCCAAAAGATGGGGTTTGATGTCCGAGCTTTCTTGAAAATTTCAGATCTTTTGACGTACTATGAACATACTGGTCAGATACCAGAAAATGCCTTGCGCCCAATTTGGACCTATCTTTTCAATCTATAATTATTTGGGTGTTGCTTCGTCTTACGGGGTTTGACGGTTTTGTATATCAGGAGGACAGATGTGGCGGCCAGC
>JAUYPR010000022.1 GCA_030695785.1 bacterium | reverse complement strand
GGTCATTTTTCATTACGTCCCACCCTTTGACCGGCTACTCGCTCCATAATGACCAACGTGTCTTTTAGTGAGGATCAAACGATTCCCTTGCTTGGTCGGCACGGGTTTTTCGATCATTTCAAACGCGTTGAGTTTCGAGAGAAAGAGAAAACTGTGATGTTAGAGTGGTGAATCGTTACAATTTTTCGATAGCTACAGGTTTGCGGCCGTAGTGTTCGAAAAATTTTAGTTCCCAGCTGGCGAGACGACTAACTTCATTCAGCATGTCTTCAGCATAGTTTCCCTGTCGTATTTCTGGGGGTGCTTCAAGCATGTGTTCGGTACGCCATAACCAGGTACCGACGGCATGTTGGTAGGCCATCTCCTCTAAAACTTCAGCCCGGTTTTCATCAAAAATGCCATTTGCCTCTGGATGGTCAAGATCAAGAAGCCATGTAATCGGTTTCTCCCCAATGAGCAGTGTTGAAAGGTCGTTTTTTTCGATACCATTGAGGTAGCACATAGTAAATCCTTCGAGGATAAATTGTTTAAACATGTGCGTCACTGGAGCGTACATCAGAAGACGAATAAGTTTTCCCCTGGAGAGATTCAAATGTTCGGAATTGGCACGACGCGACATAGAGAGGACATATTCTTCGGTGGTTTGATTGATAGCTTGCAAATCAATGTGACGTTGCGCAAAAAGATTTTCAAGATCAACGTTACTGCCCGAACCCGGTTTCACTGGAAGATCTTTCCATATTTTTTGAAAGATCATTTGTAAAACGTTGGGTTTTAATCCAACGAATTCGTTTCCTGGAAGATGTTCGGTCATAGAAGAAATTCCTTACAGTTCTCCGAGGCGGACTTTGCTTTCGGTGGTTTGGGCTTGGACGTATTCCAAATACCGTTCAGTGGTCGTGATGCGTTTGTGTCCGGCAAGCTGTCGAAGGACAGCCAACGACACACCGGCCTTCAAATGATACGCAATCCACGTATGGCGCAAATCATTCACCTTCGCTCCAGAAATGCCCGCAATCTCGAAACAGCGGTCAATCGCGGTACGGATATTACGCACTAACAACGGCCGGCCGGTTTTGGTGATAAACAGGGCTTTCTCTTTTGTTTTTGGTCGGATGGCCAGGTAGGCGTGGAGGGCTTCTTCAGACGCGCGGTTCAAGGGGACGGTTCGACCCAAATGTCCTTCCATCGGGCGGATCACCAGGTTTCCAACTTGCCCGTTGCCCTGCCCAAAATGTATATCGTCAACCTGAATATTCACCAATTCACCAATGCGGACCCCGGTTTGCAGCAACACTTCCACAATCGTCCCGATACGGATATCCCCGCGGCACGCATCACGCAATGCCCGGTACTCAATTTCCGTGAGCATACGGGGCGGTTTTGATTCCACCTTGGGGTGAATAAGTTCTTGTGCAGGGTCGTCGGTGGCAATTCCCTCCTGGCGGAGGAAGCGGAAGTATGTTTTGGTTGAATTGGTTTTACGGGAAACACTTTTCGCGGTGTAGCCTTCATCTGCGAGCTTTTGCATGTAGGTGGTCAGATGTTGGCCGGTAATGTCAGCAGGGTTTACGCACCCTTCTTTTTCCAAATACGCAATGAGTTGTTCAATGTCGGTTCCGTACGCGAGCAAGGTCGCGTGGGCGCGCTTTTTCTTTTTCAAAAAGGCTAAAAATGCCTCATGGGTAGAACGCAGTGTGGTTGTAGGGTCCATAGCAAAAACTATTATACCTCCTGGAGTGGGAGCTTGTCAAGCACGCCTTAAGGTGTAGGATAAAGGAAGATGAAACGAAAACTGTTCCTTCTGGCCGCGGTTGTGTTCATGGCGGTGATTGATGTGAATTTGGTCCGAGAGATCGTGCGGCTGGCACGTTCAGGGGAGCGGTTATCTGAAGCTGAATCGCGTGTTTTGTCCTTGCAAAAAGAAAATGAAGAGTTGAAAGACCAATCCCGGACTGTTGCGTCTGATCGTTTTATTGAAAAAGAAGCGCGGGAAAAACTGGGGTTGGTGCGGCCTGGCGAGGTCGTGGTGTATGTGCCGGAGGGGGAAAAGAAAACTGTTGTTTCTTCGTTGGTCGATGACCGCCCAAATTGGAAAAAATGGTGGGATGTGTTTTTTGGGGAGTAAAAGTAGCAAGGGTGGGAATCGAACCCACAACCGGCGGTTTATGATACCGCTGCTCTGCCATTGAGCTACCTTGCCACACAGTCTCTATTTTACCGTATTGTCCCCCAATGGTTCAACTGCAAGGGCTTCAGATGGTATAATAGAAGTGACGCGCGGGGTAGTGTAGAGTTGCACAGGAGGCTCATAATCTCCTAGACCGGGTGCGACTCCCGGCCCCGCAACACACGTTTTTGTTGTGGCCACGGAAGAATTCTTCGGAGAAGATTCAGGGGCGTGCGGCATTCCTGGAGGAATGCCTCTCCGTTTTTAGCAACGAGCGTTAACCCAACGCGATGCGCATATTGCTGGAATGTTTTGAACCGCTTGAGCGCCACCTGATTCATAAAGTGTGCTTCGGCATACCCAGCACGCGCACTGGCGGCAAAAGCGAGACAAAGATTTTCCAGCGGGATTGATGGTTGATTGAGCATCGCATGAAAGCGGGTGATAGCTTCTTCTGTGTCGGTATGGAGTTTTTGAAAAAAGAGGTCGGCATTTGGTGGATTGTCTGCATCGTGGTCAATAGCAGACACTACATCATTCATCGTTTGTGCGCGGCGGAGCACGTCATTTTGTGCGGTGGCCGGGCGGGTTTGCACCACCGCTTGGTGGTAAGCGCAAAATGCGTCTTCTGCTGGGGTATGGGCAAAAAGATCCATATACGGCTCGGTATTCACCGGGATGTCGTGTTCAAGAAAACCGCGGAGTTGAAGGGAGTATGGAAAACGTTCAGATAATTCGTCTTCTTTCTCATAGGCTTTCGGATGGAATGTGTCGCGGAGTTCGATGGTATCGGCGATGTCCATTTCAAGCTGAAATACCTGTTGGACTTGTTGGTCTTGTTGGTCATCCGGACCATTGGGTGTATCGATGGCTTCTCTGACCTCTTGAAACATCCGTGTGAGACGGCCGCGCTTCTTTGGAGAAAATCGAAAAAGCGGTTCAACTTCTTTTGTGAGCGCGCCATTTTCCTCTGGAATTGCCGATGAAGTTGTTATCGGCTCGCGATATGTTGATTCTTCCGGCAGTGGTGAGGAGGTCGTTTGCGTTGGAAGTTGTGGTTCGGCCTTTTTCTGTTCCTGTTCAATGAATGCGACAACCATTTGTCCGGGTGGAGTAAGGTCGAGATAGTAATGATGGATGAGGATCAAATCTTGCTTGATGGTGCCCGTATCATGTGCATCAAAATCTCGCATGGTTTGGCGGAAGATCTCTTTCTGGATCCGTTCATCTGCCACCAGTTCCTCCAAAATTTCCGGGATGATTGGATTCTCATATGCAGATTGGGTTACGATGAGCTCGCGAATAGGAGGGACGAGTGCGGGAATATCCTGCTTCCTCCAGCTTTGTTGGATAGAGGTAAGCGGCGCCTTCCATCGTTCAAGAGGTGGTTTGCTTTCTGGTTCAATAGGGGCAGGTGTCTCCATTCTTTTTTATTGTACCCTATGAGGTTTTAGTGGTTCTGCAGTGCCATTCG
>JAUYPR010000002.1 GCA_030695785.1 bacterium | reverse complement strand
GGGGCAGAGCAGCTGTTTCGTAAACAGCAGGTCGTCGGTTCGATTCCGACAGTCGGCTCTGATGCAGGCGGCTTTTTCCATGTACAGACCCAGATCACATCGGCTCAGAGAAAAAAGCGACACCCGACTTCTTTTCCGGTTAATCTTGACGGTTGTGCTCATTGTTGCCTTCATCGTCGCCTTTTTCCTTTGGGGCATTCCGTTCCTCATCTCACTTTCTGAATTTTCCGGCTCATATGGAAAACAAGACATCATTCCTCAAGCCGCAAAAGCCCCACTGGCGCCGCCTCGATTGGAATCACTCCCCATTGCCACCAATGCAGCCACCATGGACATCCGCGGTTTTGGATCTGCTGGGATGAAAGTCATTTTGCGTCAGAATGATGAAACAGTTGGGGAGAAATTCATCGGCAGTGACGGAATCTTTGTGTTCGACAAGATCGTGCTTGAGGGAGGGAAAAATACGTTCGGCGCGGTCTTGAAAAATGAGGCGGGCGAGCAAAGCGAGCCAACTGACCCTGTCGCCACGGTACTCGACCAAACACCTCCCCCTTTATCTTTGAGTGAACCGGCGAATGGATCCTCTTTCCCGAAGGAGCAAAAGAGTGTTACTGTGCAAGGAAAAAGTGAAGCAGGCACATCCATCACCGTCAATGGCCGGTGGGCTGTGGTCAACCCTGCAGGCGAGTTTTCCGAACCAGTGCTTCTGAACGAGGGCGCAAATACGATCACCATCCTCGCTTCAGACCTTGCGGGCAACAGCGTCTCGGTTGTCCGCACGGTTACCCTCTCTTCCTGAGACCACTCCACCCAACCACCACAGCATCACAAACACAATGGGGACGAAAAAGAGACTGTTGACTGCCTGGGCATGAGTCATCCAGCCAATCGCCCCGACAATCCACCACCGTGCTTCCTCTCCTTGTCCCCAAAGCCAATACACCAAACTCCACACAATCCATCCAAACGCCGCGATACCAACCACACCAGTTGTTGCCCAGAGAAACAGCAAGCTGTTATCCGCACTTCCAGTGCTGTGAACAATCACATCCTTCTCATCGAGAAGTCCTTGATCCAACGACGCATCACGAAAACGGTTAAACCCAACCCCAAAAATCAGATTCCGTTTCCCCAACTCAAGTGCCCGGTTCACCGTCACCTCTCGACCTTGAAGGCTCGCTTGCCGGTCAATGTTCCGTTCTCTCTCTAGATTCGATCGAAAGAAGAAAAAGAATCCGGAAAGAACAAGAAAAACGGCGAAAAAAGTCACAAGCTGACGCCGACGGAAAAAGAAACACGCGGACAAAAGACCGGCAGCAAGCCCAATGGTGCCGCTTCTTGAAAACGCAAGCAAGACAGCAACCATGCAGAAGACAGCCCCTCGCATATTCCTCCGCACAAGCATGATCAAAACACCAACACTGGCAAGAAAACTCGCGAAATTGGGGTCCAGCATGGTTGAAACCAACCGGCCGTAATGCGGATCCCATCCCCACTCCACAAGAAATCCAAGATCGGGAAAGAAGAACAACTGTGCGAATCCAAGGAGTGAAAAGGTCAGCAGTGCTCGCGAGAGCCACAAAGACGATCGACCGAATTGGATTGCTCCAATCAAAACTCCCTGATACAAAAGAATCCGGACGAACTGTCCAAGGGCAAACAAGCTAACTGACTCGCCTCGCAAAAACGCAATGACGAGACTTGCGGCGACAACACTGAGAAAGACGGCATACGCCATGAACCAAGGAAGACGAACAAATGCTTTCAGCCACGTCTTGATCCGAACAAGCAAAACAAGATCCAAAAGAATGACCCCGAGATCAAGCGGTGTGATGACCACATCGCCAAGAGGAATACGAACAAGCTGACCAAGAAGAAAAAGCGGCAATAACCATATCATTGATACTCTCTCCGTAATCCAGACCGTTTTCGAAGAACGTCAAAAAACGCGAAAAAGATCGCAGCCAAAAGAACCCGTTTTGACGTCCCTCGGCCTATCACTGTCTTTACCGTTGCATCAACAAACGTCCAACCGAGAAACCAGGAACCAAGCAGTTTTGTTTGAACGTCAGCATACCGCAAAAGAACGAGGAGCGGATTACGTAATTGATAGTACAGAGCTGCCGCAGCCTCACGGCGCTCCTTCCGGGTATTGCGCTGATGAAAAACCAGCGCCTTCGGTTCAATCGCGAGACGAATGTCGTTCTTCTTTGCCCGCAAGCAATAATCAATATCCTCGAAGGAGAAAAAATAGGCACGGTCAAACAATCCAAGTTTTTCAATTGTTTCCATAGAAAGGTACATGCAGACCGAGGAAACGTAGTCAATTTTTCGGTTGTATGCCGGCGGTCGGTGCAGTGACTGGATTGGTTCAAGCTTGACCATGGGGAACTTCACTTTTCCCCCAAGCTCGTAATGGTCTATACCATCTCGCCGCCATAAGAGAATCGCTCCAACAATCCCTGCATCGTGATGGACGACAAGTGGTGTGACAAAGTCATCAAATGCCACGGTCCGAGGATGCAAAAGAATAACACCCGATACATCTGCCCGCCGCGCTTGCCTTAAGCCAATGTTATATCCTTCGGCAAGCCCCACGTTTTCGTTGTTTCGATGCATCCTCACGTCCGGAAAAAGAGTTCCTATTTCCTCAACTGACCCGTCAGTCGAATTGTTATCCACTACCAGGATCGGGTATTTTTTCGGGATGTGGCGAATGACCGAACGCAAACAAAGAAGAATATCTTTTCCTGCATTGTGGTTGACGAGAATAATCCAGGGCGCTCTTAGGTGTTCTTCGTGTTTTTCCATAGGTTTCGTACAGGCTTATCTACCATCCATCGTTCAAGTTCAGCAAAAGAAACAGTACGACGTGTTTGAATAAACCAACGCTCCTTGAGCATGGATGGGATAAGGACGCAAAACGACGCTGGAGCAAGCACTGCTTCTCTCCACATTCCTTGCGACCATAGATATTTTACCGTACGAGAGAACACAAGGGGCATTTTCCACCATCGGCCGCGGCAAAAGAAAAGGGCATGAGGAAAATTTTTGATCACGAGCATCCACGTATTTCGAAAGTGGAGAAATTCTTTCCTCGACGCCATTCTTTTGGATGTTTCTCCACGACGGTGGGTCAGGACCGCTTTGGGTGTGAACCACGGCCGTAAACCCTGTAGCCGCATGCGCAACCCCAAATCAACATCCTCAAAATACGCGAAAAAATTCTCATCAAACAGTCCGACTGTATCAAATACATTTCGACGATATAGACACCCGCCACCACAGACACTCAAGATTTCCCGCTCATGATCGTATTGGCCGATATCCTTTTCTCCTTTTCCGACCGCGTCTGCCTGGCCGACAATGTTTATTTTGTCTCCAGCATTATCAATGATGGACGGGTCATCCATTCGGAGCATTTTTCCGGCAACTGCAGCAATCTGCGGACGAAGGTACAGCACGTCAACCAAAGCAGCCAGCCATTTCGGGTCAACGTGCGTATCATTGTTCAAAAGCGCCACAAACGGTGACCCAGTCGCGCGAATACCTGTATTGACCGCTGCGGCAAACCCGCGGTTTTTTGAAAAGCGCAGGATCCGAACCCATGGAAAATCTCGGGTAAGAATTTCGAGCGATGCATCCTTCGACCCATTATCAACGACAAGAACGTGAAACGACTGGAATGTTTGTTTCTCCAAAGCCGCGAGACATGTTGGTAGCAACATCTCCCCATCCCAGTTCGGGATAATGACCGTCACCTGAACCATGGGGGCAGTGTATCACGGAGCGTGTTTTGCTATACTAAAGAAGTGGACTCGTAGCTCAGCGGCAGAGCATCGCATTCACATTGCGGGGGTCGATGGTTCAAGTCCATCCGAGTCCACTGTTTTTTCTGCGCTCAAAGCGAAGTTGAGTTGTCGACACTTTGTCGACAACTGAAATTAAAGTCATCAGACGGAAAAATGTACATTTGATTATATTCTAGTAATGCGTCAGTAACTAGATTACTAGGAGATCTGTTGGATAAATCTGATATAATTTAGACAATAAAGAATATGAATAAAATAACATCTCTATTCAGTTACTTTTCATCTGGATTTGCTTTAACCAATAAAAGCTTTGACATTTATCTCATTAGTTTAGCCCTATTGCTACTTTTCGAATTACCCTCTCTACCACTGGATTTTTCTCTGTCGGTAGTTCTAAGTTTATTGTCTACAATAGGACTTGCAGTAAATTTTGGATTTTCTATATCAATTCCGGTATTTCTGTTACAAAAACAGCAGGACAAGCCTTTAGATCTCCGACGTGTGGTCTCTGTAACTATTCAGAATACGAAAAGGGCGATTCTTCCGCTTTTTTACCTTTTTATCTTAGGAATTATATTCCTAGTATTTCTGGTGATCTTCTTACACCCTACCAGAGAACAAGCCTGGCAATTCTTTCAGGATTGGGCTAATTCAGGCAACAAGGACCCAAGATTACTTATTCTACCGATTATACTTTCCTTTTTTGTCTTTACTTCTTTCCTTTTTTCACTAGAACAGAGGGGTTTTTTTCGTTCTATGAAAGACAGCGTATTGCTAAGTTTTAGAAACCTACCCTACCTCGTTTTAATTATAATAATAGAAGCTGTCTCTTGGTCAGTAATAAGTTTTCTCCCTTCTTCTGAATTTTGGAGCCAATTTCTGAGATACGTAATAAGTTTATATATAAGTTTGGTTATTGCTGCAAGCACCCTGTTCTATTACCAAAGAGTAGTCAAGGGAGAAAAGAATAATGTATAATCTTGACTCGTGAAAATAAAATTATCCTTCAATGTCTTTGCGGAAGACATCGACAACAAATAAACCATCCTGGAGATCGGTCGGGGTGATACCAATAAAATAGCGTAGACCTAAGCGTTTGTGTTCAAAAACCACGTGTTGAGGCTCCCGCACAAACCAATCTTCCCACTCTCGATTCTCCGGCAACGTCTTCACTACAAGCTTAACTTTCTTCAGCTCTCTCGCTTGATAAAGATGAATTTCTATCTGGGTATCTTCAAAAAGGTTCAACTGTCTTCCGTATTGAAGACTGCTTCTGTCGACTGGGGAACGAGTGAAAAAAAGATCCTCAGGCGCCTCAGGTAAACGAATCCGCCAGCCAGTCCATGATTCTCGAGAGGGTAACACAAGCTTGTCACATGAGTTCACTTCTGCCATAATAGAATGATGGATGGTGGGTTTGGGCCGGTGGGGATGTTTATCCTCGATATTCTCCAAACGGTTGTCATCGCGTTTGCCATATTCCTCCTGGTTTGGTGGCTTTTTTTGCAGCCGCATAAGGTAGACGGCCGTTCCATGGATCCAACATTCTGCAACGGCGATATGCTGCTTACAGATAAGTTCACGTACCGATTGCGTGATCCAGAACGGTACGAGATTATCGTGTTTAAATCCCCAGTCTCGGTCGGGCGGGACCTGATCAAACGAATCGTCGGACTCCCTGGAGAAACAGTGGAGATCCGCGGGCTATCAGTGTACGTCAATGGTCAAAAGCTTCCCGAAAACTATCTTCCGGAAGACCGGCCAACCGACGGCCATAAAGCAATTGCTGAAGGAAAACCGATCGTGATTCCAAAAGGAGATTATATTGTGATGGGCGATAACCGCGAGCATAGTTCAGACTCACGGGAATTTGGAAGTATCAAGCGGGAGACAATTATTGGGCGGTCGCTGCTGCGGTACTGGCCGATTCCTGCGTTTGGTCCTCTGGGACACGAGGGGGTTCAAACTCAACCCCGGCCGATAGTGTGTCAGTAAGCTTCCTCAAAATTCCACTTGTTGCTCCAATATTTCCAGAAAAGGTGAGGATCAGCCTTGCGCGGACGCGCGACTGCGTTACATCAACCGTTGTTTTCACCCCAAGCTTCTCGGTCTCTTGATGCAGTGAAGTTTGCAAATTCTTCTGCATCTCGTCAATCTCTTCTGAAACAATGCGCATGCGCTGTACGCGGCCATCCGACTCATTTGTACTCGGAACCATCCCCATTCGATTCTTCAGCCTGCGTGCAACCTCTTCAGCTCCGCGGACAGAAAGATTGCGCTTCAATACCTCTTTGTAGGCCTCGAGCACAAGCACTGGATCTTCAAGCGTCATGAGCGCCCGCACATGACCCTCGGTCGTCGCACCGGAAAGAAGGCCGTCTTTCAAAACATCGGGGGTGCTCAACAACCGGAGGGTGTTCGACACGAACGACGGACTTTTCCCAATCCGTTGCGCAATCTCACCTGTGGTGAGCCCAAACTCATCTTGCAATCGTCGGAACGCCTGCGCACGCTCCAAAGGATTCAAATCAATCCGCTGGGCATTTTCCACAATCGCCATTTCCAACATCCCTTGTGGGCTGGTTTCACGGATAATCACTGGAATTTGGGTGAGCCCGGCAATTTTGCCTGCCCTCCACCGACGCTCGCCTGCGATGATTTGATACCCGGCAGGCGTTTTAGCCACAACCAATGGCTCAAGAACCCCATGTTCACGAATAGAGTCGACGATTTCAATGAGTGATTCGGGGGTTATCAGACCGCGGGGCTGCAGCGGATTTGGCTGGATGATGTCAATATCAAGGAATTGTGACGAGTTTTCGTTCATGCGCCCCCGCGAATAGATACTACTTTCTGACCCCGGTGTGTCCCAAATTCAACCATGCCAGTATGCAGCGCAAACAGCGTGTAGTCTTTCCCCATCCCAACACCGATGCCCGGATATATGCGTGTACCACGCTGCCGCACCAAAATATTTCCTGGGATTGCTTTGCCCCCTCCGTAGATTTTGACGCCAAGCCGTTTGGAAACGCTATCTTTATTTGCTCGTGTTGTCCCGCCTGCTTTTGTTTTGGCCATGGCTGCATTGTATCAAAATTTTCACGCATGTCAAGCGCCGCAGGCGCGCAGATCTCTTCGAGCTCCTCGAGTCTGAGCGACCTCGGAGTCGAAGACCTGAGGCCTCAGAGCCGATGGCCTGAGCGATAGTCGAAGGATCAAGTGTCCTCATCGTTCAAATTTTCGAGTGGGGAAAAATTGTTGATTGTTTGTCTTTTCCCCTGTGAAAATCTTGACACTGATGACGCGAGACCCAAACTGATGCCAAAACTCACCACGGATGAGCCTCCATACGAGAGAAAGGGCAGGGTAATTCCAGTGATCGGTAACAACCCCATATTCATCCCAATGTGAATACTCATTTGCGCAAAAAACAACCCCGCCACTCCAGACACAACCAACATCCCAACCCATTCATGCGATGAGAAGGACAGTCGAATAAGGCGTGCCAGCAACCATCCGTAAAGAAAAAGCAGCCCGAGCACACCGACAAACCCAAATTCCTCGGCAAAACTCGCAAAGACGAAATCTGTCGCGTGTTCAGGCAGAAACTGCAGGTGTGATTGAATCCCCTTTCCAAGCCCTCGGCCGAAGAACCCGCCCGACCCAACCGCGATCTGCGATTGTAGTGCACTGTAGCCAGCACCTAAAGGATCACGGTAGGGATTCAGATACGTGAGGATCCGCGTCTGTTGATAATCGTGCAATGCGTTCCAAGAGAAAGGAAGCAGCGGCGCGAGAAGAAGGATGCCGATCGCCGCATATTGCCAGCGGAGCCGACCCAAAAAAAGAAGCAATCCCCATACCGCAAGAATCACCATAGCACTCCCTAAATCGGGCTGGCGGGCCGTGAGGAGAAACGGCGGAAGCAGCAAACCAACGTGCACCAAAACATGTCTGATGGTCCGCGGAGGAAACCGGAGAAGAAACGTGGAAAAGGCAATAATAAACACCGGTTTTGCAAATTCCGATGTCTGAAAACGATATGGACCAATAGGGATCCAGCGAATCGACCCACGCGATTCAAACCCCCAAAAAAGTGTAATTGCCAAGAGGATAACCGCTCCGAGATAAAGATATGGCGCGAACCTTAAAAACACATGCGCATCTAACCGCGAAATGATGAGGAAACACAAAAGACTCAAGAAAGATGCGGCAATTTGCATGGGCAAAAGATGCGGCGCGACGGAAAAAAGGACCAGGATGCTCGTGGATAAAAGGAGCATCATTGGGATGAGAAGAAAAAGATCAATCGAACGGAAGAAGCTCATTTTTTGACAACAGTGAGATGATCGCCGTGCTTGAGTTCAAATGACAGCGTTTCCCTCTTCAAAAGATCCTCGTACTCCTTTGGCCAGGCGGGCAAGGTGAGCATAATCCGGTCGCTGAGCCCAACACCCGCTTCTTTCCGCGCCTGTTGAATCTGCCGGATAATCTCCCGTGCCTCCCCCTCTTTTTTAAGCTCATCTGTGAGTGTCCAATCAAAGTCAACCGACAATTCCTTTCCTTTTCTCCATTCGACTGACTTGACATTGAGTTCCATTTGGAGAAGTTCGGAAAAAGCATGATCGAGTTTTAGAATGCCCGATACAATCACAGCAGGCAATGGTTGGCGCACAGGAATTTTTTTCTCTTTCCTCTGCGCATGCCCCATACTCGCAATCTGTCGAATGAGGTTCATTTGTTTTAATAATTTTGAATTTTGAATTTTGAATTTGCTTGCTTTGAGCAAGTTTTCTTGCGAAAAGGAATTTTTGACGGGCCACTCCTCCAGATGCACTGAGCGGCCTGTGATCTTTCGATACATCTCGTCGCTCAAAAACGGAATCATTGGAGCGGTCATGCGGGTCAATGTTTCAAACACCGTATGCAACACTTGAAAACAAAGGTTTTTATCCGCCGCATCTTCTGACGCTGGCGACACCCGGTCGCGTGAACGTCGGACATACCACGTCGACAGATCTGACACAAACAACTCGAGTGACGCGACAGCCGCCGGGTTGTCGTATCGGTCAAGTGCCGAGGTTACGTCATCGACCGTTTGATTCAGTCGCGTCAGAATCCAAACATCAAGAATCGTCAATGTTCTCGGCAATTCCTTTTTTGGTTTCCAGGATGCAGTTTGCGCATACTCGTTGAAAAACCTAAACGTGTTCCAATACAAAAGATAAAACCTGCGGCGTACCTCACCGATGGACACTGGACCGAAATTCACGTTGTGCTGCACATTCTGCCGTGCATACAGCCACCGCATCACATCTGCGCCAAACATGCTCGCCGCTTCGTTCAATTCAATTGCATTCCCTTTGCTCTTGTGCATCTCCGATCCCTTGTCATCCCGGACAGAAGCATATCCTAAAAGCGTTCGGAACGGGGGTTTCTTTGTCATTACCGTACTCATCGCAATGAGTGAATAAAACCAGTTTTTGAACTGGCCGGGGAATGATTCTGTGACAAAATCCGCTGGAAACCACTTCTGCCAATATGCAGGATCCGAGAGATAATGGAGCGTTGAATAGGGGACAATTCCTGCGTCCAACCACGGGTTTCCCACATCAGGAATGCGTGAGATTGGGGCACTGCAGTTTGAACACGCGATCTTCACCTTATCAACCCACGGCCGGTGCGGCGTGTGTCCGTCAAACTCATTCCATCCTTCGACCGCACGTTCCTTCAGTTCTTCAAGCGTTCCAATGACTTCAAACTTCTTACAATGTTGACATTCCCAGATTGGAAGCGCAAGCCCCCAGTAGCGTTTTTTCGAAATGAGCCAATCGTGCATGTTGGAAAGCCAATCGAGTTCCCGTTCTTTCCCCCACGAAGGAATCCATTCTATTTGTAACGCAACCTCTTTCATCTGCTCTCGGTACGACCTTCCTGTTGAGTCTTTTTTGTCCATCGCGATATACCACTCGTCTACCACACGCCACACCAATTCGGTTTTACACCGCCAACACGTCGGATATCGGTGGGTGTAGTCAATCACTTTAAAGGCCACACCGCGCGCAACCAACTCTTCAAGGATCATTTTTGAGGCGATGTTCGTCGGTTGTCCAGAAAATTGAGCGAATCCTTCAAGAAATATTCCATCTTCAGCAATTTCCTCAATTGCAGGGATGTTCTCTTTGACGCCCAATTTGAAATCTTCTGTTCCTGCTCCAGGAGCGATGTGGACAATTCCCGTCCCCTCGCTCGGATTGATGGGAAGGTCCCTTTCGTTGGTCGCAATGACGCGGTGGGTATATCCTGAAAGCGTTTTCTTGACTGCCGGAAGGTCGTCAAATGGCCCGACGTATGGCAGACCAACCAACGACGCTCCTTTGACCTCCTCGGTCTTTGTCCACCCATCAGTTAATTTGAACCGATTGACCAGCATGTCCCGTGCTTCAATACCATCGCTTGACGTCGGATTGACGAGAATAATCGACTCTCCTTCCTCATTCCGCATTTTCCAATACGACATCTTCTTATCCACGGCAAGCGCGACATTCCCAGGGATTGTCCATGGCGTCGTGGTCCAAGCAAGGAGACTCGTTTTTGGATCATCCAGAAGAGGCAGTTTGAACACAAGGGTCCGGTGCGTCAATAGTTTGTACTCTTCAGTCAAAATCTCGTGCTGCGAAATGGCGGTCCCGCACCGCGGGCACCATGGAACCGAATCACGGCCTTTATACAGCCATCCCTTCTCGTGACATTTCTGAAGATACGCCCAGATCGTTTCATTGTTCTCCGTAGACATGGTGAAGTACGAGTTGTCCCAATCCATAAAGGAACCGAGCCGTTTGCTCTGTTCAGTTTGAATTCCGGCGAATTTCAAAACACGCTCTTTACATAGTTCCACAAATTTCGCAATACTTGCGTCGCGGTCTCCAGGAACAAGGTTCTCAATATCTTTTTTTGTCTTGAGTCCGAGCTCTTTCTCCACTTCAACCTCCACCCACAGCCCTTGACAGTCAAAGCCGTTTTGAAACCGAGACCGAAACCCTTGCATATTTTTATAGCGCTGATACAAATCTTTGAGTGTCCGTCCCCACGCATGGTGCACGCCCATGGGGTTGTTGGCGGTGATGGGTCCGTCGAGGAAAGAGAATCGTTTTTTGCTATTTTGATTTTTTTTGAGGTATTGCGCGACGAGATTCTCTTTTTTCCACGTTGCGAGAAGTTCCTCTTCCATCTTTACAAAATCCATCATTGACGTATCTTACCGCATTAACGTCTTACGTGGAGCGGTTTCTCCGCATAAAGGTAGGGATGTCGAATTCGTCTTGTTCTTCTTTCGGACCACGGTCTTCCTCCTTGTTTTCTTGCGATTCGATCGGCACTGACTCCGATTCGATTGACTCATTTTCATCGTTCAAATCGGACGGGGAAAGCATACGCCCCATATCCGGCCCGATACCCATAGAGCGGAGATGTTGACGCGTTTCGTTAAACCCAGTGGCAATCACCGTCATGCGCACCTGGTCAACCATGGCCTCATCAATGGTCGCGCCGAAAATAATATTCGCGTCCGCGTCTGCCGCCTGCGCGATCACTTTGGATGCCTCATCCACCTCTGCCATGGTCAAATCCGGCCCACCCACAATATTAAACAAAATCCCGTGCGCACCTTCAATGGAAATTTCCAAAAGCGGCGAAGAAATAGCCATCCGCGCCGCAATCGAGGCGCGGTTTTCTCCGGTCCCGGTGCCGATGCCCATGAGTGAGGAACCTGCGTTGCTCATAATGGTCTTCACATCCGCAAAATCAACGTTGATAAGGCCTGGCATCACAATCAGATCCGAAATACCCTGGACGCCTTGCCCCAACACATTATCAGCAATCCTGAAGGCTTCCAAAAGCGATGTTTTTTTGTCCACGACATCCAACAAACGTTGATTGGGAATCACAATCAGCGTATCCACTTTCTCCCGCAATTCTTCAATACCTTCCTCCGCCACCACCATCCTGCGTGTGCCTTCAAATACAAACGGTTTTGTGACCACTGCGACCGTGAGTGCACCAACGTTTTTGGCAATAGTCGCGACAATAGGCGCACTGCCGGTGCCAGTTCCACCGCCCATACCAACGGTAATAAAGACCATGTCACTGTCAGAGAGTGATGCTTGAATTTTTTCCGATGATTCTTCTGCCGCTTTCCGTCCAATTTCTGGGTTTGCGCCCGAGCCCAAACCTTTTGTGAGATCTTCACCAATCTGCAGTTTATGCGGCGCCAAACAATTGAGCAGCGCTTGCGCATCGGTGTTCACCGCCAAAAACTCAACGCCTTGAATCTTTTGATTTGCGATCATTGAAGACACGGTATTCGACCCGCCGCCGCCTAACCCCACGACTTTAATTTTTGCAAATGGATGGACTTCGGGTTTGATGAGCATCGTGAGGCCATTGTAGCATGCGGTGCAATGGGGTCTTTTTGTTACGGCAAAAGATTTTTGAGCCAGTCCATGCCCTTCCCCATCACACCCCCAAGCTGAATCCGCGGGAATGGAGACCGTCCGCCTTCTTTGCTCAACAGACCTCCCGCATACAACACCAATCCAACTGGTGTGGAATACGCTGGCGTTAAAATTTCATCGACCAACCCCGTCATTCCCGAGGGTACACCAATCCGTACTTGCATTCCAATCTGCCGTCGGCCCAATTCAACCAATCCGTATGAGGAAGATCCGCCGCCGGTCATCACGATACCCGACGGTGTTGTACCTGCAAACCCCGACTTTTGAATTTCAAGCTGAATAAACGTAAAAATCTCCTCAATCCGCGGCCGGATAATGCCTTCAGTCAAAGTCTTGCGCGAAATCCGCCGCAGGTCCGCCTCTGCCCCAAGATGCGACAAATCAAGCATATCTTTCTCGCGCAAACGTGATACGGTACTCGCGCCTGCCTCTTCCATCGCTTGATCAGGGGGTTTTGAGAGTTCGAGCTTAATTTTTTCTGCTGTTTCCAAACTGACCCGCAACCCAACCGCAATGTCGTTGGTAATATTGCGCGCTCCCACTGGAAGAACCGACGAATATGCGGGTGCGCCTTCCACAAAAATCACCATGTCAATTGTCCCGCCGCCAATATCAACCAACACAACCCCGAGCTCTTTTTCTGTCTCCGACAACACAGCCTCCGCGTCCGCAATGCCGTTGAACACAATGCCGGCGACATCCACGCCAACTTCCCGGATACACTTGGTGAGATTTTGCAGGTTCGTGGTTGAACCATGGATAATGTGTGTATCCACCTCAAGACGCACGCCTGTCATGCCAATGGGATCTTTAATGCCTTTTTGCCCATCCACCACATACTCGCGCGGGACCACGTGCAGCATCTCGCGCGTCGAGGGAAGCGAGATCGCTTTCGCCGCTTCCACCACACGCTCAACATCCGCAGCATTAATTTCCCCTTTCGGGTTTCCGACCGCGACCACGCCGTGGGAATTCTGGCTCTCGATGTGGCTTCCGCCAATTGAAAGATGCACATCAGACACCGAACATCCAGCCATACGTTCTGCCGCATCCATGCTTTCGGAAATGGCTTCCACGGTCTCTTCAATGTCCACCACTTGCCCTTTTCGGATGCCGCGGCTTGGAATAGTGGACACGCCAATGATATGAGGTTTGGGGATCGCGTCTTCTTGGGATAGAGTTGCGATTAGCGTCGCAATTTTCGTGGAACCAATGTCGAGGCTGCACAACAGGTGGTCTTTGGCCATAGCGTACCTATAGCATAGCTCGAAAGCCTCCCAGAGTCAATGGGAGGGGGCATACCGGACCACGGGGCGGGAGAAGCGAAGGTCGAGACGTGTGACGCGCTTTTTATCTTGCTCCAAAAGATTGAGCATCCTTTCACTTTCTTCAACCTTGGAAACCAAATCATCCTTGAGCGGAAAAAACAAAAAGGTCGGTTCAGGCCGAAGGCCTCCTCGAGTCTGAGCCTCGGAGTCGAAGACCTGAGTGGAATCGAAGGGCCGATGAAGAAGGACAACGAGGCTTTCTTCAACGACCAAAACCCGCGTGACGTTGTTTGAAATCCGCCGAACCGCATCCAGTGCCGACTGCCAAGGAATAGCCGCGAGTAACGCAATGCGTTCCCCTGCCGCAATTCTCCCGATATATTCCACCTTTGGAAAAGATGCTGACTCATTGGGAGCCGCAACAACTACTCCTTCCCTGCTGAGCCCAAAACTCGACCCCACTGGCAGGGCGGACAGACTGGCAATTAGTGCTTCATCATTCACACGAAGATCGACTGAGACGGGGATTGCGGAAAGAAGAAGAATCGTCTCACGCGGTAGAACCTCGACCTCGATCGCCCCGAGTGCCGGCCGAACACGGATGTCTTCGATACAAGAAAAACGTTCAGCCATGGTTTTTTTGAATGCCGCTTTATCCATGGTCAACAAAAACGTTTGATGCACATGCACACCTTTTGTGAGATCAGTGCGACTGACGCACGATGCACCTTTCACCCTCACCTCATGAATAAACCCGCCCCAATATCCCAAGGCAAGAAACCCAATCAATGTCATCAGCACAATCATCCTATAGAGCCGCCGTGGAAAACGTCGAGACATCACATTACTCTTCCACCAAATCGGCAAGTTTCCGCCCTGCGTCTTTGGGAAGGTCGAGATGCTTAGGATGTTGTTTCGCCTGGGTTGCGACCATCTCGACGAACGCCGTTGGCGTCATATCATCCGACGCAACTTCTGCCAATCCTTCCCTCACCAGCCATCGTGCGTGTTTCTTTTGCTCTCCTTCGGCACTGATCGCTAAAGGAAAAAGGACGGCCGGCTTTCCCAAAAGTGCTATCTCCCATGCGGTATTTGCGCCGGATCGTCCAACCACCGCACGGGCGGCGTGCAATACTCCACCAATATCCGCATGACCGACGCTGGACACAGGCAAATATCTGTGTTGGAGGGGAAGAGAAAGGTTCCGTTGTTCTTTGATCAATCGGGGCAAATCTCCTGTTTTTGTGCTCGTTCCAACTGCATGCAGGACACAAAAGCGCATGAGGAGACGCTCCAAACTTTGTTCCACAAGAAGATTGATCGCGTGGCTGCCTTGGCTTCCTCCGGCCACATAGACAATGGGTTTGTCAGCACGGTTCAAAAACGCAGTCACTTCTTTTGACGATGGCCTCGTCTGAAAAATCTCTTTCCGGACCGGATTCCCAATCACTACTGCTTTTGATCCAAACAATGATGCGGTTTCTGGAAACGAAACGGCAACACGGCGGCTAAACCGGCTCAAGAAACGGTTTGCAATTCCTGGGGAGAGGGTTTGTTCATGCAGAATAATTGGAACTCGTAGTATCCAAGCTGCAAGCACCACAGGCAAAGCCAAACTTCCGCCAAACGAACACACGCGATCGGGCGATATGGCCAGAAGTTCAAATAATGCCTGAAGAAACGCGGCGGGAAATTTCAACAAACTCGGGATCGTGTAGATCGTGAAGCGCCGCTGTAGCCTTGCAGTCACCATGGATACAAAACGGACCCGAGAACCCCAGAGCGAAGATGCTTCAAACGACAACCCGCGATCACCCTCCATAGAGGTCTGCCGCCCAAAATAGACAATCGTGTGTCCACGGAGTAGCAGCTCGGTCATGGTCGCCCACGCAGGGGTAAAATGCCCGCCGGTGATAACAATCTTCATGATTTTTCCTTTGCAATGCGTAACAGAATCCCGAT
>JAUYPR010000001.1 GCA_030695785.1 bacterium | reverse complement strand
AAACCCAAGCACTTTCTTCTTGCGTTTGCAGCGTTCGGTCGAGACTCGTTTCTTCCTCTTTGAGGATGGTCAGTCTTTCCTCGATCGCCTTTTTCTTCTGCGGCAACGCTGCCATCGATTGGAGCACGAAAGAGAGCTCGGTTGTTTTCCTTGTGAGTTCTCGAACCGTTTTTTGTATTTCGTCAATGGTCGCGCCCGCGCGTGCGAGTTCAAGTGCTTGGGTTTGAAATGATAGCAGCGTTTCGATCTCTCGCTGGAGGGATGAAAAATCTGGAATTTTTTTCTGTTGCTGTTCGACTTCCTTCCTGATTGATATCAGTTTTGCCGTATGCGGTAAGACAAAAGACTTGACATGACTAAACTCGTGTGTAATTCTCTTCCTTTCAACTGAAAGCACGTCTCTCCTTGAAGAGAACTGTTTGAGTAGTGCTGCGTTTTTTTCGCGGTCAATGATTTGTCTGCATGTTGGACAACTATCTTTGTGTAATTGCAGGTGGCGGATTTTTTCATTGAGGTCCGATAGTTCGTGGTCAATGGTTTGGAGACGTCCGTTGAGTTCACCGAGTTTACTTGTGCGGTCTCTTTCTTTTTGTTCGATAAAAAGTTCAAGTTTATGGACCTCTTCTTTGCGTCTGTTGAGGGAGTCTTGTTGTGCCCGGGCTACATCGAGCAACTTTTGTTTCTCTGCCAGTTCTTTGAGTTTAGATTGAATCTCGCTTTTTCGTTCAACAATATGCCGCAGGTGTTTAAGTTCGAGCTGTTTTTCTTGGATCGTCTGTTGGGCTTGTGTGTATTCGGTTTGCATCTCGCGCGCCCGCGTGAGGGATGTTTCAATTACCGTTTGTTCGTTTGTCGTCGCCTCTTTTTTTGCGCGCAGTGTATCGAGTGCTCTTTTCGTGGTTGAAAGAGACTGTTCTGCTTGTTTCAGTTGCGTTTGCGCGGCCGAGAGGACCTTTTCTTGTTGTTCTTTTTGCGCAAGTTCAGCTTCGATTTCCGTCAAATGAAAATCCAAGGCTTCAGACCTATTCTCGTTTTCTCGGCCGCACCGTTTCGCCTTTTCCTCCAATGCATCATAATGGGATAGCCCCAAAATATCCGCGAGAATGCGTTTGCGATCCGCAGGCCCCTTTGTCGTGAATTCATCCGCGTGGCCCTGGCGAAGGTAGCTGCTGTTTATGAACACTTCATACGTCATGCGTAACAACTCGACAATTTTTTCTTGGGTTCGGCGGATTGTTCCCTCGGTGAGGTTGGTGTTTTTTGAGAAAAGCGCGAGCGTGCTCCTGCCCGCGCCTTTTTTTGTGCGGGTCCGTTCGACCGTATAGTCTTTTCCATTCAGTTCAAACGTGAACGCAACACGCATGTGGGTCGCGTTTGTGTGTATTAAAGGATCAGCGGCATCGCCCATGCGGCTTGTGCCCCACAATGCCCAGGTGATTGCGTCCAACAAACTTGACTTGCCCGCGCCATTCGGCCCGGCAACCGCGGCAAGGTGGAAGGAGGTAAAGTCGAGCGTCGGCACGTTCGCTCCATACGATGTAAAGTTTGAAAGTTCGAGCCTTTTTGGAATCATAAGATGAGTTTTTCTGCCGCTGCCACGAGTTCTCTTGCGCGAACTCCTTTGATGTTTTTTGCCATAAGGTATGCGTTGAGCGCATCCATGGTTGAAAGTGATGTTGGACTTTCAGTGGAAGACAAACGAGAACGCGTCTGCTGCTCGAGGATGCGGGAGATGCCGGTCAATGTTGCGCCCTCACATATCTTTCGAATGGCGGCAAAATCAATCGGGGCTGTCGCATCGTGCGGAATCGTCAGGATAATACGCATGATTTTCCCGCCAATGCTTGCTTTTTCGATCATCGTGGAAATCGTTTTCGTCGGGTGTTGATCTGTTGCATCAATGGTGTGGCGGAGTGTCAAAAACGGCCTACTCGGGGTTGGGTGAAACATCCACGACACCCGCCGTTTTTTCTTTGCTGGGGCTCTATTGATGCCGACGACGACAAAACCCTTTTCTTCTTCCTCCTCGCCGAAATCAATCCGTTCAATACTTCCCGCGTATACCACCGGCGGGGCATGCGAGAGAACTTGATGGCGGTGGATGTGCCCGAGGGCAATGTAGTCGACCTTTTCGTGTATGAGCAGCGAGAGCGGAAAGACGTGGTTTTGGCTTGTGATGGATACCTGTTGTTCTGAAGAATAGACTGCGCCAGCCACGTCCGCGTGGGCGACCGTGACCGTCGGAATGTTGTTGTCGAGCTTCTCGTATAAATCATGCAGTGTTTCGCCAATGGTGGGAATATCCTCGCTTTTGAGCCATGGGATACTTAAAATCTGCAGCGGCCCCCTTTTGGTCGGGATCGTGACGATTTCTGGTCTGCGCGAGACCCACACATTGTCCATCTCAAGCGCTTGGTAAATGTCGACGCTCGTTGCGCGCCCGTGCGCCATGGGGGTGTCATGGTTGCCAATACATAAAAACACAGGGATTCCAGCCTTTGCGAGTTTGCGGATTCTTGTCGAGAACTCTCGTTGGTGCGTGGGGTTTGGATCGCGGACTTTAAACGCGTCGCCGGCGAACAAAAATGCGTCCACCTTTTCTTTTATTGCGTGATCGACGATTGAGTCAATCGAGCGCAAAAAATCTAACAGTCTGGTCGAAAGCCCAGTTTTTGGATCAATGGTGCCGTGGGTTTCCACCCCCACATGCCAGTCAGCGGTATGCAGAATCGTCATCCCGCTCACATTGTAGCAATGGTGGGAAGGTACTGTGCCCAGCGCGAGGTTTTTGAAAGAGAGCTGGGGAAGTGGACGACAATGCCGCCAAAGCCGCGCTTGAAAAAGGAGAATCCTTTCCAGGAAGAAGGTGTGGAGTCGTCAGAGATCCCCTCGAAGTCAAAAAGGACACATCCGTGTTTCTTTGATCGTAGCATTGCGTTCCATGCAAGCATATGACTTGCTGGAGTCTGTCTGCCTTCGTCGGTCGTGAACGCATACATATAGTATGCGGTTTTGTCATGGAAAAGCAAAAACACACCAGCAAGCAACGTCGTTTTGTCCTTGCACAAAAGGAGGAGCCGCGTTAAAGGCGGGAATGAGGACCATAATGTTTTCATATTTGATGATTGTCCGAGCATCCATCCGCGCCGTCGAGCTGATCTCGACCAGACCTTGGCAAACGCATCAATGTCATCTGATTCGACAATTTCAAGTCCAACCTTTTTGCTCCGGTTGATTTTTGTCCGTGTGGATGAATGAACATCCTGCCACAAATTTTCGATCGATTGTGTCAGGTTAATCTGCAGTGTTGATGTGGGCATGGTTGATTGGTGACTTGGCATAAAGCCGTGCTTTTTGAATCGTTCGAGATCTGTCGACGAGCGTGTTGTCGGCTCGATTTTGACCAGGAAGGCCCGGTGGTGTTGTGTCTCTTTTTCAACGTGAATGAGATCAATGGTTGAAGGACATCGAGGGAACTTCAGGACCGAGCCAAGCAATGGGATGTGTTTGCAATAACCGACTGCGTTATTCACGGTCACAACGTTCCACCCCAACGCCGACATATATCTTTGCCACGGGGTTGATTGCCGGATATCGTGTCTGCTCACAACCCGCGTCTCATTTTCAACAATGTCCATCGTAATTTATTCACAATGACAAATGATTTGTAAAGAAGAAGATTCAAGACAAGGTCAAATGATCCGACGTATTCAACGTGTCGCGCCCCATACCCCTGCTTGAATCGATGGAATCCGTACCACGGATCGGTCGGATCGGCATCAGGACTTAACGCGCCCCAAAAGTCGAGCGTTGTGCACCCGAGTTTTTTCCCAAGCTTGATCGCTTCCCACGCAACCAAATTGCTAGCCATAAGCTCCCGGTGTTCGTCCGACGACCCGCCGTACGGATAATACAGCGTTTCACGAAAGTGCAGGAGCATCCAGGAGGAAAGGAGCGTTTTTTTGTCCGGTGTCCAGGCTTGGACAAAAAACGGTTTGACCGAGTCAGACTCGGCTTTGGCCGAGTTGGACTCGGCGAGCGTTTGATAGAGAGTTTTGTGGTAATGCGCGTCATGTCCAAAGTATTGTTGTCGGCGAGTTGTCTCGAGATATAACATGAGGTGACGGTCAAACGCTGTTTTGTCCGAAGCAATAGTGATGGCCACTCCTTTCCGTTCAGCGAGCCGGATGTTGTAACGGGTTTTGTGGTGCATGGCGGACAAAATCGTTTCTTCGGAAGGAGTGAGATCGAGCAGAAAGTTGAACTTTGTGAACAAAGGCCGAGCGGCCGGACGAAGATTTTCTGTCAAAAGTGTTGACGTTGACTCACTATTCTTCTCAATATTCGGCTCGATCTGGATAAAAATGCAGCGATGTTGCTCTCCGACATCGCGGAGTAGTCCGACCATTTCCAGAGAAGGCATCGGTCCTTTGGGAATATAACCGATGGTCCACGGCGTCTTTGGAATCGGATGCAGGGTCATTTGCATCGCAGACGTGAATTGTTGGTGTTTGTCAAATTCCCCGATACGGACCACGTGGATCCTTGTCTGCTCCCGAAATTCCCCCCATGTCCAGCTTTGCATGACGTGCGACACGGCACTGTCGTATGATCCTCGATCATCCTCGGTAAGTACCCGTACCATAATTTTCAGTATGCCAGGAAGGAAAGGTAAATGCAAGACGATGTACTAACCCCTCAACTCATTCGAGACTGAGCCCCCTCGGAGCTGAAGCCTCGGGACGAATGTCCTCAAAAATGGCAAAAATTCCCCAAGTGTTAAAATTACCTCCTTCACCTCAAATGTCTGCATCTGCACGCGCTAGTCTTATATCATAGCCCTATAGTACTTGCATTTTCTCAGGGGAAGCGATATAATAATAGAATGAATGAAGAAAGGCATCAAGGGGTACCAAAACGATTTTGGGTGCTTCGCCATAAACCAGGACTCAATCTGGCTACTTCATGGACGCCACGGGAGTTTCTTTGGGTTGGGCTGTTCGCTTTTGTGGGTGCAGTGTTTGGGACAAATTTGAAATTGCTGAAGATAGAAGAGCAGTTGTCCGAGCAACAGTTCGAACCGCTTCCGGAACCTCTTCCCAATCGCTGGTCAAAAACCTCAATTGAGGGGTGGCGAGTGCGGCAGTCAGAGGAACTTTTGCCAAAAGGACGTTTTACCGCGAGTCATGATCGTGCTCCATTTGTCACGAACGGCGGTGAGTTTGAAGTTGATAGACGAAAGACAGGCATTCTATTGTCACGGTATGAACTGCCGCTCGCAAACGGGAAGGATCCAGAGCCGATGGTACGCGCAATGGTGTCTCTCCCAAATGACAAAGAGGATATTTTGCTCCCAACGTTTTCTAAACAGTATCGATGGATGATTACATTTGAACATCCTGACAGTAAGGTGATTCGCCATTTTCACATTTTGCCACTTCCTGACGGTCAGCTCCAAGTCATGCCCATGCAGTTGACACCAAGTGCTACGTAAGTGTATACTATCGGTTATTCCTGCCCCGGATCCATGAAGACTCCCGAATCGAATCTAACAATCCCCCGCCGCGGCATGCTGACCGCTCTTGTCGCAGGGATAGCATCCATCGGATTACTTGCTCGTCGCGAGCGAGCTCAAGCAGAGCCTGCAATTCCCGAAGTAGAAACATATAAAACAACTGAAGAAGCAGTGGGGCAAGACGCAATGGAAGAATTCGAAGATGTTGAGGCGAAGTTTGCCTCGGCCGGGATCAGGACAAAAATTCTTTTGTGGAACGGTGCCATTCCATACCCCGAGACGCAGCGTTCAAAAGACACCAAAAATCTTCGATACATGAACGAAGAACTCGTGTCCCAAGTACCTGGGGATATTCAGTTGGCAGATGATGCATTAGTGGTTTGGATCTCAAATATCAAAGACCCTGCAAAACACAACATGAAGCCACAGGAAATTTTCCAGGTTGATGCTGGAATACGACTCAACGGGTTGCTGTATAAGGATGGATTTGATACAGAGATGGCTCCATTTGTGTATCATCTTTGGAATCGAAAAGATTTTTATCGAAACACCGAAGATGGATTGAATCAATCGCATACGGTCGAAGTCTTGCAGAAAATTTGGAATTTTTCGGAACAAAAACGGCAAGCCCTTCCTTTGTCAGGACAAGCACTTCCTCCGTCAGTACAAGCACCGGCTCCACCGCTCGATACGGTTAAATTTTCAGAGCTGGTTGAGACTCCAGCCCCAGCGTTTATGCGGCACGTCGTTGAACAACCAAGGAACATTGACCCGCCTTTCGTCCAAGCACTTGCAACCGCGATTGCTGTTCCCTGGGTAGCAGTTGATACCATTCGGTCTTCACCGATCCTTTCAGCCGCAACGGTCTTAGGTACATATGAATTGATGGCGCGCCGGTGGTTTCCCCAGATGCGGTTGCAGCGTGCCGGGGAAGTCCTCCGTGCATTGGTAGGGGAGCTGGTGCAAAAGAAAGCATCACCAAAAGGTCGTCAACCAATGATGGTATTTGAGTCCAAAGATCCAAACGCGATTTATGAACGCCAATTTTTCGGCCCGATGTGGGTGCGGACGCAACAAATCTTTGATGATGGAATTGCCGAGGTCGGCGAGAAAATTGATCATTTCGTTGAAGCACATCGACAGACACAACTTCTCAATCAAGCCACTCTTGACCGTTCAATCTCCAGACAGATTATTGCGGCTGCCGCATTCCCGTCCGTGTTGGGGGTGCTGGCGATACTAAAGTTGCGTGCAGATCAAATGATTCGATCTGGAACGAAGGCTTTTCGCAGCGTGATTCCATCGGCTGCAGAAAGCGATGCATTTGTGTCTGATCTCCAAGAAAAATTGGTGTCCATGTTTATTCCAGTGATGCTCACACCGGTTCCAGCTGCGGCAACGGTTGAGAAACCATCAATATTCATAAGCCGCGCAAAGATGCTTGAGCTCCAAAAGCAGACGACAAAACTTCGACGCAACTTTGTTGCTCGTGCCAAACGCATAGACGAAGCGCGAGATGAGGGTCGGTTGAAAGCAATCGTTCCAGATGATCGTGAAGTGGCGTGGACGCAATCAATCTTCGATGGCACTAAGGCAATTGACAAAGCGCGCGCCGCCTTGTGGGTGGGTGATCTGAACGCATTCCACAACCACCTGAACTATGCGCAGATGATTCACAATAACCTGAACGCAGAATCGTATCTCCATCAGCAAAAGATCAGTCGTCCAGAAATCGCACGGTTGGATGCCGAACAAGAAGCGTATCGGATACACCAGGAAAAGATTCATGCGCAGAATGAGGCAATGGCAAAACTCTTGGAAGAACACGGCGTGCGGCAATCGGCACTTGTGGAGCGCGCAGGAAAAGTTGCGGCAAAACTTTTGAGTACGCCAAATTTCAATGGATTTGATCAAGCACTCGCACAGAAGCTCTTTGATCTTGACGTCGTGGTGAGCGCGGCAAAAGAATCGACGGTGCAGGAAAATATGCTTGGGTTAGCAGATAGTGGGTTAAAACAGGCGGAAGCACTCCTCGTCCAGATTGAACAAGAACGTCAAGCATTGCTCAACCGCGTCAATACTTCGCGCTCGGCCTCCGCGTCGTTCCAAACCACACTGCAAAAACAGGCTGATCGCGTTCGATATCCCGGCGGCGTGGTATACGGGTTTTTGAACGCCCCCGAGCTTGAAACAGACGCGGCCGCTGGATTCGGATTATGCATTGCGCTCACGCACTATCAAGAGATTGTTGGGTCATTGGATGTGCATGAGAAGAAGCGGTCGGAACTTTTGACCACCATTGACGAGGTGCGGAAAAACGTCAGTCAAGCAAGTCAAATCGCGCGGACACTGGCCCAATCGTCTAACGTGATGCTTGCAAAATTTGGCGGAGAAAAGAAGTGGATCGTGGAGACACTGATGCGTGGAGTGGAGGTGGCGCGGCTCGTGGAAACTACTATTCTTGCCAAACTTTCTCCCGGGGAAGATGCGGCGCCCGATTCTTTGGTAGACTCAGCGTATGTGGCGGTTCCTCGTCCTGCTTTGTCTACTCATTCCAACGGGTATGATTATTCGCGCACAAATGGCCACGCGTCCATCCTCGACACCAAATACCTCGTATTACGCGAACGCGCGCCTCGGGCTGACGTTTTCCATTCCTGAGAGTTGGTCGGTCAAAATTGATGAACGCGTTGTCGATAAAGAGACGAACGAGCGCAATATAGATTTCGTCTTCACACTCCCCAACCAAAAACAAGGCGGGTTCGTCCTCATCGTGTATGAGAATCCCAAACGGTTGCTGGTCGTAGATTGGCTGGATGAAACATTTGCGTCGTATCGAAAAAAAGGATCGTTTCCATATGAATTGGTTACAGAGAAACCAGCGGTCAAACTCGGGAACACAACAGACGCGCTCCGCGTGATCGGATTTCCCGAGGAAGGGAAGGAGCCTGCATTTCTGACATTCGCAGGAAACTACTATGCCGTTGGCATACACGTCTACCGTTTTTTGTGGCTCGACCGCGGAGACGATGTGTATGAGGAGCTGACGCAACTGCTTTTGTCCATCACGTTCAATTGAACTCTCTTCTCAATTATCATGTTATGTCCTGCGGCCATAATTAGTATAATATGCGATGAGCTATGACAGAACGTCTCTGGATCCTTGATAACAAACACATCCCCGACATGGTGGAGCACATTCAACGTCGGCGTCAGCTGGAACACATTTCTTCCTCAACAGTGGCGCTGTCTCGGATTGTGTATGACGAGGCACACCGGCGGCTCTACGATATGTTCCACGCATGGAGTAGGTCTGCAGTTGCAATGGCTCCTGAAGATCTGATGCGCCAGCTTTCTCCCGAGAACCGTACGCTGTGTTTAGATGCGGTGGCGAGCGCGATGGCCGCATCTATTTCGACGGAGATTGAGTCGACTTTTGCTTCTCCATGGTCGACATCGGCGATGCTTGATCGGATTGATGTTGTTTTCAATGGGACACCACTCAAGATCGACCGGGTCGCTTTGGAACGTCGTTTACCTCCAAAAACCAGCAGCCGATTTTTTGACGATGCGGCAACAACAACACGCGTCACCGCGCTTTTACAAACCCACAAATCTTTGGGATTTTTCTTTGGGTCGGAACAGGCGTTTGCCGACGTGTATCAAGCGGATATCATTGCACGACAATATCTTGGAACATATATAGATGTGCTTCTTTCGACAGGACGGTGTTTTGTGCAATGTGTCGAAGCGGCACGGGGTATTAGGGTCCGACAATAATTTCCACATCAATAAGAGCAGTGTCATCAAGCTTTCCTCCTGTAGTGACCGTTCGCCCGACAAGGAGTTTGATGATGCGGTCAACCACTGCTTTTGCAGCCGTCGACTTGGTGCGAATTTCGGTATTCGTCATATCAAAACTCGCCGCGTTCGTGGCCTCGACACCAGCAAACCCGTTTTCCTCAAGAACTGATTTGACTTTCCATGCTTCGCCCGGGATACCGGAGCCATTCAGCACGCGCACACGGAGCGTGGAAACGTCCATTGGTTCAGCGGACGTCGTTGGAATTGGCGTGGCGCGCCGGACGTCCTCTGGCAATGTTTGCACAATAGGTGGCTGTGCGGGGGTCAGTGTTTTCGGTCCCCTGGTTTTCAAAAACAGCAGCAGACTTAAAACCAAGATGAGAAAAACAATGCAAAAACCGATCAGCACAAAAATTCGTCGCGATAGCCCTCGGCGGAATCGCAGCGCGGATTGAGATGTTGGAGAGAGTTCGTCATCAAAAAGGTCATCAGCATTATCCGGCAGGTTGGTTGACTGACGGTTTGGATTCATTTGAGGCTATCATAGCATGACCGCTCCTTCTCCTTACTTCCCGCCGCAGATTTTGCAGTCGGCCTTGTGGGCTGTGATCACGTAGACTGCTGATGCGCCAACAAGGATGTAGACAAAGCGTTCAACCACTGGCCAGGATCCTAACAGTGCTGCAACAAGATTGAAGTTGTTGAAAAGTCCAACCAAGCCCCAATTCAGCGCGCCGACCAAGAGAAGCGTAAACGCGACCATGTGTAAAACTTTCATGTTCATATCCCCTCACCTCCTTTCAATCACAGTATAGAGAGTTCGACATCTACGCGTCAAGAGAGAGTTTCTCATGAAAAAGGTACAATAGGATAGAAAGAAATGACTCACTCTCCGATTGGAGTTCTTGATTCAGGAATTGGAGGATTAACGATTTTGGGAGAGATCGTCCGGAAGTCTCCAAACGTATCCACGATGTATATTGCGGACTCGAAGTATTGCCCATACGGTTCCCGGTCTGAAGACGAAATTTATTCTCTGACAAAACGCTTGGTGGAATTTCTTATGTCGAAAAACGTCAAGCTTATTATTCTCGCTTGCAACACGATGTCCGTGATTTGTCTTGAAAAGTTACGAAAAGAGTTCCCCATAGTTATGTTTGTTGGAACCGTTCCAGCTATTAAACCTGCCGTGCAACAATCAAAAAAGAAAATTATCGGCATGCTTGCTACAAGGCGAACAGCGGAAAGTAGATATAATCAAACACTGATCCAGCAGTTCGCAGGTGACTGCCAGATTATTGTCCGCGGGACAGATCGATTGGTTCCATTGATTGAGGATGGAAAGACAAATGATACTGTTTTCAGAGATGTTTTATTTGAAGAGCTCATACCCTTCAAAGAAGCAGGGGTTGACGTTTTCGTTCTCGGCTGTTCTCATTTCCCTATTGTTCGAGAAAGTATGCAGGAAATTTTAGGCCCGGATGTCATAATCATGGATTCTGGATTCGCGATCGCGCAACAGGTTCAACGAGTTCTCTCTCAAAAAAAGAAGAGCGAGGACAGGTTTGATGTCACACATCAATTTTTTACTACAGGTGACGTAAAGAGGATTGAAGATTCCTTACTAAAAATTGGAATATTGGATTCTCCGTCTTACACCATCGATCAACTCTTCATTGCCGAGTAATTTTCGGAGGATAGATGAGTGTTCATTTGTCACTTTGAAATACGAACGAATACTGCGCGTCGCTCGATCAAGACGAAGGAAACAGTAGCATTGTGCTAAAATCCGTCAAGAGAGAGCGAGGGGTCTTCTTGCAGCGCCTCGAGTTTTTTGAGAA
>JAUYPR010000081.1 GCA_030695785.1 bacterium | reverse complement strand
GTTTGATTCCGGTCGGACGTCGATTGCCACATTTTTGCAAGCACTCGGCCTTCAATCGGGCGATGAAGTGTTGTGCCAAGCATTCACCTGCATCGCGGTTCCTCAAGCAGTCAGAAAGGCAAACGGCACGCCAATTTTTGTTGATATTGGCAGCGACCTCAACATGGATGTTTCTGACCTTGAAAAAAAAATCACCTCCAAAAGTCGAGCCATTATTGTTCAACACACGTTTGGTGCGCCGGCGGACCTTGACGCCATTTTGGCCATTGCAAAAAAACATCGTTTGTTCCTCATTGAAGATTGCGCCCATAGCCTTGGTGGGGTGTGGAACGGGAAGAAGCTGGGGACGATTGGGGATGCGGCTATTCTCTCATTCGGACGAGACAAGGCTATCTCGGGAGTTGATGGCGGCGCTCTTCTTGTCAATAACCCAAAAATTGCCGAGAGTGTGAAGTCAGCATGGTCGAACACACACTTCCCTGCAAGGGGAGAAGTGGTGCGGTCGCTGCTGCATCCTTTGATCACGATGGCGGGCCGGCGGCTCTACGGCCGGTTTTTTCTTGGGCAAGCGCTGATTGGTGGAGTGCGGATGATTGGACTGCTTGAGAAAAAGAACTTCGGCGCTCGGTTGCCGCACGCACTGGCCGAACTCGCACTTTTACAGTGGGGAAGATTAGAAGCAATGAATGCCCGACGTCGCACAATATCAAAGCGGTATCGAGAAGAACTCGACGTTCCTGGCGTCGAACATCCACAGAGAGAGAACGACGTTTTTCTTCGTTATCCTCTCCTTGTTGACGATCCACAGAGTTTACGACAATTCGCAAAATCTCAAGGAATTTTGTTGGGTGATTGGTACAACCGTCCGTTTGGATCGTGTCCGCAGGCAGAGCGTGTGTGCAAGAGCATCGTGAATCTTCCCACAATGCCGTGGATGATTGAGGCAGATGTTGACCGTGTCATTCATATAGTGAAGGAGTGGATTAGTGAAAATCATTGACGTCACAGACAAACATGCTTGGGATGCCTCTGTCACATCCAGCCATCCGTTTTCGTTTTTCCAGTCGTGGAGTTGGGGGGAGTTTCACGCACGGTGCGGCCGTGTCGTCTATCGATGGGGGTGTGAACAAGAAGGCAAGCTTCTTGGTGTGGTTTTAGCAGTCCGCATGCAAGGGCGCAAGGGTTCGTTCCTGCACATCCGTCATGGGCCAGTGGTGCATCCGTGGAACAAGGAGGTTATGTCTGCTCTGCTTGCACATGCAGTCATAACCGGCCGGGAGAAAAACGTCGATTTTATCCGCACGAGTCCCCTGATTCCGCACGAGGAGAGCGGAGTCGAGTTTTTTCGCCACCTGGGATACCGTGAATCGTCTTTGCACATTATGGATGCGGTGTATGACTGGATTTTGGATATCACTCCGACGGAAGAAACATTACTTTCCGGTATGCGGAAAACTACGCGCAATCTCATCCGCCGCGCACAGAGGGACGGGGTTCGAGTTTGGTCAACTTCTGATTCCTCTGCGTTGTCGACATTCCACAAACTGCACCACGAGACGATGCGCCGCCAAAGCTACGTCTCATACGCTGATAAAGAACTGGATGAAGAATTCAAAACGTTTGCCGAAGACTCTTCTGCGCTCCTTTGGTTTGCTGAATGGCAAGGAAAACCATTGGCAGCTGCCATGGTCATCTCCTACGGTGACCAGGCATTTTACCATTGGGCCGGCCGCTCGTCCGAACACCAAAATATCCCCGCCGCCTATCTTTTGCTGTGGGAATCCATCAAAGAGGCAAAAAAACGCGGGTGTACCATATATAATTTTTGGGGTGTCGCACCTCCTGACCGGCCCAGCCATCCGTGGGCAGGACTGACATTGTTTAAACAAGGATTCGGCGGAGAACTGCGGCACTATATCCACGCGCAAGATTTTCCTCTCACCTCTCGGTATTGGTTGACATGGAGCCTTGAGACGTTCAGAAAGTGGCAGAAGGGGATATGAGTTATAATACGTAAGACAAATCCCTTATGGCAGCTATTTTAGGTCTCATCTTATTCTCGTTCTTCATCACCGCACTCCTTATTGTGCCAGCGATCAATCTTCTTTATAAAATCCGTCTCCAGCGCCGGGATCAGCAAACGCGCACCATGTTGAATGAACGGACGCCGATTTTTGATAAATATCACGGATGGAAAATAGGCACGCCAGTCGGTGGAGGACTTATTGTCATGACGGTTGTGGCCGCGTTATTTTTGTTTGTGTTCTGGTTTCGGTCGGTTGCCGGTATCCCCAATACGGCCGTGTTTGACAGTATCAAAGAAATGTGGATTTTGTCTGTCACGTTCGTGTCGTTCGGCCTTTTAGGGTTGTATGACGATGTTGTCAAGACGTTTGGTTCGAAATCCCGGGCATTTTGGGGTTTGCGGTTCCGGTATAAATTTTTCTTTCAGTGGGTCTTAGCGTTTCTCATTGCGTCCATGATGTATTGGATGCTGGGTATTTCTGTTGTGAATATTCCGTCATTTGCCACTGTTTCGCTTGGCGTGTTGTTTATCCCCTTTGCTGCGTTTGTCATTGTATCGTTTGCCAACGCGTTTAATATCACGGACGGGTTGGATGGGTTAGGTACCGGGTTGCTGTTGATTGCGCTCTTGGCATTTTTGGCGATCTCGTCTGCTATTCTTGATTCTGTCCTTTCGATCTTTATCGGGCTCTGGATTGGTGCGCTGTTCGCGTTTCTCTATTTCAATATCTTTCCAGCCCGGTTGTGGTTGGGTGATGTTGGCACCATGTCATTTGGCGCCACCCTTGCGGTGATCGGGCTGTTACTCGGAAAAACGATCGCATTAGGGGTCATTGGCGGAGTATTTGTGATCGAAGTTGGATCATCGCTGATTCAACTGGTTGGGAAACGTACATTGGGTCGGAAACTCCTGCTGGTCGCGCCTTTGCATCTATTCTTCCAGGCCCGTGGGTGGCCGGAGCCAAAGGTGGTCATGCGGTTTTGGCTCATGGGCGCGATTTTCGCGATCTTCGGCCTCTGGACCGCCTTTTTGACGGGGTGAGATTTTCCATTGTCTTGATACAATAGAAGGAAGAATGACTGCGCCTCTTTTTGCTGGGAAGAACGTCCTTGTCCTTGGACTTGGGATCCTTGGTGGGGGGGTGGGGGCGGCGAGGTTTTTGGCGCAAGAGGGGGCGCACGTGTTGGTGTCCGACCTTCGGTCAGAGGTCGAATTGTCCTCCTCGGTCAACGAGCTACGCGCTCTCGATGCTGCAATTGAGTTTTCTTTTGGACCGCAAGAGGTGCGTCTTCTTGATGGTATTGATGTTATTCTTCGAAACCCTGCTGTCCCCCGAGAAGCGGAAATTTTGAAAGAAGCGGCTAAGTGCAAGATTCCTGTTGAAATGGATGCGTCGCTTTTTGTCAAACTCCTCGGTCACACGAATATCATTGGCGTCACCGGCACGCGGGGGAAAACCACCACAGCAACGTTGATTGCAGAAATTGGCCGTCGTGCAAAAAGACACGTGGTGTTTGGCGGGAATATCCCGGGCGGCTCAATGCTCTCGCTGTTTCATTCGGTGACACCTCGATCAATCATCGTACTCGAGCTTTCCTCGTGGCAACTCGAAGGGTTTGGCGAGGCAAAACTCAGCCCCTCGATTGCCGTTATCACGAATATTTTTCCCGACCATCTGAACCGTTACCCTTCGATGGACGCGTATGTCGAGTCAAAGAAAGTGATATACCGTTATCAATCTCATGACGATCACCTCTTTCTCAATTCTCACGACCCGTGGTCGCAAGAGTTCCTGGCTGAAGCAAAAGGATCGGTGATTCAATTTTCGCCCGACGATCTTCCGGACCATGGTTGGAGCCTTATGATTCCAGGAATTCATAACCGCGCGAATGCAGCAGCAGCCAAAGCGGTCAGCCAGCACCTCTACATTGACGATGAAACGATCAGACAGGCAATAGAATCATTTCCCGGCGTTCCCCATCGGCTTGAAGTGGTCCGAACGCTTGGTGGCGTCACCTACGTGAATGATTCAGCCAGCACCATGCCCGAGGCAACAATGGCCGCTTTGGCTGCCTTTTCTTCACCGATTGTTCTCATCTGCGGAGGCAATGATAAAGGACTCGCCTTTGACGAACTAGGAAACCTCATCAACCGCCGCGTGAAGTCATTGGTATTTCTTGAGGGGAATGGAACAGAGAAGCTGGCAAGCGTGGTCGAGAAAAACCGGATCGTCAGCCGAACCATGTCACTATCCTCTGCGCTCCAAGCCGCGCGGCGGACCGCAGTACCCGGGGACATTATTCTCTTCTCCCCGGCATTTACCTCATTCGGCATGTTTAAGAACGAGTTTGACCGAGGAGAGAAGTTCAAGAACATGGTTATGGAGTTGAAATAACGTATGCGACTCGATTTTTTCCTTATCGGTGTGGTCCTTGGACTTTTGGCGTTCGGTCTCCTCATGGTGTACGACGCATCGGTGATTTCTGCCCAGCGGGATTTTGGGGATAAGTATTTTTATGTGCGGAATCAAGGACTTTGGGTCGGGTTGGGGTTGGTTCTGATGACTGCGATGACGTTTATTCCGCTCAAACTCCTCTCGACAATTGCTCGACCCGCGGTTTGGATTAGCATCGCGCTTTTAGTGCTGGTTTTTATTCCGGGTATTGGGATCAAAACATTGGGCGCGAGCCGGTGGATGAATCTGGGCGTGTTTCGGTTCCAGCCGTCGGAATTGGCAAAGCTCGCGCTTGTTTTGTATCTCGCGACGTGGTTTGCACTCCAGAAAGGAAAAATCAATATCCGAGATCTTTCCAAACTTGGAGCAACCGCGGCCACCATGGCTGGACTGATTCTCCTTCAGCCCGACCTCGGTACAGCCATCATTCTCATTGGTTCTTCCCTTCTTCTTTATCTTGTCGCCGGCGGGCCCTGGTTGCATTTTCTGGTCATCGTCCCAGCACTCATCCTCGGTGCGTTTGGATTCATACAAATCGCGCCGTACCGTTTGGCACGGATGACCACATTTTTGCATCCATTTGAAGATATCCGGGAAACCGGGTACCATATGTACCAGGCGCTGTTGGCTATTGGGAGCGGTGGTGTTTTTGGGTTAGGGATCGGACAATCGAGGCAGAAGTACGCGTTTTTACCTGAAGCAACCACAGATTCGATTTTTGCAATTATTGCGGAAGAAGTTGGATTTATCGGCGCGAGCATCGTGGTGCTCTTGTTTCTTCTTCTTTTGTGGCGCGGATTCCGCATTGCGTTTCGTGCAAAGGATGTATTCCCAAGGTTGTTGGCCGCGGGTATTACCTGCATGATTGGCGTCCAAGCGTTTATGAATATTGGGTCCATGGTCGCGATTATTCCACTGACCGGCGTGGTATTGCCGTTGGTGTCATACGGTGGATCGTCGATGATCG
>JAUYPR010000076.1 GCA_030695785.1 bacterium | reverse complement strand
TCAAAATGTCTGAATTGGTCGGGGTGCTGAGAATCGAACTCAGTCTGCGCGACCCCCAGCCGCGCGTTCTGCCAGTAAACTACACCCCGCTTCCTCTGAACATTTTAGCATAGACGAGGTGTTGCATCGTGTGGTAAGGTTGGGGGAGATGAGTAAACCAAGTGGTGATGGGGAAGACAAAGTTGCCTCACAAAAGAATGCGGCGAAACTTGCTGCTGTGACCGCGGCAATGCAGCAGATAGAAAAAGATTACGGCAAAGGCTCCATTATGCGTCTGGGCGCAAGCGGCAAGCTGACCGCGGATGTTGTTCCCACTGGTTCAATCGCACTCGACATCGCCCTTGGCATCGGCGGCATTCCGCGCGGCCGCGTGATTGAAGTTTTTGGCCCCGAGGCAAGCGGGAAAACGTCTATCGTTTTGCACATCATCGCGGAGGTGCAGAAACGGGGAGGAATCGCGGCGTTTATTGACGCGGAACACGCGCTTGACCCCTTACGCGCGCAAGCTATTGGGGTGAATATTGATGACCTGCTCATTTCCCAGCCAGACACAGGAGAGCAAGCGTTGGAGATTGCGGAAACCCTCATTCGTTCAGGCGGGGTGGATATTGTCGCGATTGATTCTGTTGCAGCATTGGTTCCACGTGCAGAGATTGAAGGAGATATGGGAGATGCGATGATGGGGATGCAGGCGCGGCTGATGAGCCAGGCTTTGCGCAAACTCACGGGCGCAATTCACCAAACCAAAACCATTGCGATGTTTACGAACCAAATGCGCCAAAAAATTGGCGTGATGTTTGGGAACCCCGAAACCACAACTGGCGGATTGGCGTTGAAGTTTTACGCGAGTGTAAGGCTGGATATTCGCAAGATCGAAAATATTAAAGATGGAGACAAGGTCGTTGCGAGTAGACATCGGGTGCGCGTGGTGAAAAATAAAATGGCGCCGCCGTTTCGCGTTGCGGAATTTGACATGGATACGCGCGGGATCTCGCGCACGGGCGAGCTTTTGGATATTGGGTTGGAGCTGGGGCTGATTGAAAAATCCGGCGCGTTCTTCCGATATAGCGAGATGTTGCTCGGCCAAGGCCGCGAGGCGGCGAAAGAGATGCTCACGAACGATAAAAAAATTGCGAAAAAATTAGAAGATGATATTCGCGCAAAATCCGCCGCAGCAAACGCTGACATGGTTGTTGGACATGAAGAAACCCCTCAAGAGCAAGCCACCGCGTAATGCCGAGTTTGCATTTAACCGAACGCTTCGCTTTCTGACCGTTCGTCCGCGCTCGCAATGGGAGGTTCTGCAATATCTCCTCATTCGTTTGAAGGTTGATGATGCGTCTGCGCAATCCGTGCTTTCACGCGTCCAACATTTGAATTTTGTGAACGATGCAGCGTTTGCCGCGTGGTGGATTGACAAGGCGCTGCGGCAAAAACAAAGAAGTCTTGCTGTTTTATACCAGGAGCTCAAAGCGAAGCATCTTGCCGAAGAAATCATTGATAGCGCGATCAAACAAGTTATTGGATCAGAAAGTCGGAGTACGTTTGATCTTTCGAATGCGATAGGTCTCTTGGAGCGACGGCGCAGACTTTGGACGAACCTTGAATCAGAAGAACGCGTCAAGAAAACCTATGGATTCCTCGCGCGGCGAGGATTCTCCTTCGATGTTGCCCGCGCGGCAGTCAAACGGTTTGACAATATTGGTTATGATTTCGTACAATAGAGCCATGCAAAGAAAGGCTGTGTTCAACTCCCCATGTTTACCGGTGGGAAACAAGATTCCTCTGACACCGTAACCAGCGGTCAATCATCCTCTGTTGACCTGCGCGCGACGTTGCTCGAAAAACTCGAAGCGGTTTCGGGTATGTCAGAGGACGAGGCAAAAAAGCTACTCCTCAACGAGCTCGCAATCGAACTCAAAGACGAAATAGCGAGAAAGATCAAAGCCGCGACAGATGAAGCCGAGGCAGAAATCGATAAGCGCAGCCGGGAGATATTGGTTGAAGCCATGTACCATGGTGCAACCGATTATGTGCCTGAACACACCACCTCCACGATCCGCCTTCCAGATGAAGACATGAAGGGCCGCATTATTGGGAAAGAGGGGCGGAATATCCGCGCATTTGAAGCAAAAACCGGCGTGGATGTAGATGTGGATGAAACTCCAGGGGAAATTCGGCTCTCGTGTTTTGATCCGGTTCGGCGCGAAATTGCGAAACGCTCGCTCGAACAACTCATGTTGGACGGCCGCATTCAACCTTCACGCATTGAAGAAGTCGTGGAGAAAACCAAGAAAGAGGTTGAAAAAATTATGTTTGAGGAAGGAGAAAAGTTGTGTCATACGGTCGATGTGTTTAATTTACCGAAAGAAATTGTTGAATCACTCGGGCGATTTAAATATCGATACTCGTACGGGCAAAACATGATTGTGCACACACTCGAGGAAACAAAGATTGGTATTGCCATTGCGAATGAAATTGGCGCGGATGTGAATATCGTACGGCTTGGGTGTCTCCTGCACGATATTGGTAAGGTCGTCGGTGAAGACGAAGGCACGCACGTCGAGCGCGGGGTGGCGCTTCTGAAACGGCTCCGTTTCCCACAAGAAGTGATTGACTGTGTTGCGCAGCATCACGAAGACGAACCATTTTCCTCCGAAGAGTCGGTGGTGGTGTACATTGCTGACGCAATCTCTGGTTCACGCCCTGGCGCGCGGCATGAGGACATTGAAGAATACATGAAGCGGATGGGCGATTTGGAAGAGATCGCGTCGTCATTCCCTGGGGTGGAGAGTTCGTTTGCCATTCAAGCTGGCCGTGAAGTGAGAGTCTTTTTTAAGGCAACCGAAGTCGATGATGCACAGATGACTATAACAGTTCGTGATATTGCAAAAAAGATCGAGGACGAGTTAAAATATCCGGGAATAGTTAAAGTGGTCGGTATTCGCGAATCGAGGGCCGAGGCAAAAGCATCATGACCAAAAATCAACTCATCGAAGTCCTGGCAAAAAAGGTTCACCTTCCAAAAAGCGCGACACGCGAGGTGGTGGATACCATGTTGGATGTGATGCGCACCAGCGTGGCAACTGGCGAGAAAGTTGTACTTTCAGGGTTCGGCACGTTTCTATTGCGCAAACGCGCGCCCCGTCGTGGCCGCAACCCTCAAACCGGAGAACCCATGCAAATCAGCGCGCGCAAAACGCCCGGGTTTACTGCGGGCAAATCATTTAAAAAGCTCGTGAAATAATCCATGATGCTCGAAATTTTCTTCCTTGTTTTTTTGGGTGGACTTTTGTCGCTGGCAGGCGGGTTTATCCTCTTGGCAAAACAGTCATGGGCGCCGTCATTTGGCGAACACCTCGTATCGTTTGCAGCCGGAGTGTTGCTGTCCGTCGCATTTTTCGATCTTTTCCCAGAGGCGATAGAACATCTGTTGAAAACCGGCGGCCAGATCCGCCCGGTGTTTATTTCTGCGTTTATCGCGATGGCACTCTTTTTTATCCTCGAGCGTTTTCTTTTGTGGTATCACCACCACCATGCGCACGAAGGCGTGAAACCGTCGGTGTGGCTGCTTATGATGGGTGACAGTGTACACAATTTTATTGATGGTGTTGCGATTGCGGCAAGTTTTCTGTTGGATCGGAGCTTAGGGTATATCACGACCCTTGCAGTTGCCGCACACGAGCTGCCGCAGGAAATGGCGGATTTTTCCGTGATGCTTGCATCCAAAATGGAGCGGCGGAAAATTATCCTGTTGAATATCCTTTCATCGCTGACCGCGTTTGTTGGTGCGGGACTCACGATACTTTTTGCTGATGCTTTGATAAATAGCCTGCCCATTGTTTTAGCCTTTACGGCTGGCATGTTTATCTATATCGCAAGCTCTGACCTTATTCCGGAATTGCATGCCGCGTTTACCAAGCGACAGAGTTGGCGGCAGTTTGCGTCGTTTTTTCTCGGCGTCGCAATGACGGTTCTTTCAACCATGCTCCTGCAACAACTCCTTCCGGTTGAGTGAGCAGGATCTCACTGGTATACTACAGAAGATGAATCTTCAGGAAAGCATTCGAATATCACTCGAAAAAGCCGTTGAAACGGTTGCGGGTCGGCACGTTGAGGTGGCATTGGAACACCCGAGGCTTTCCGCGCATGGAGATTTCACCACGAATGTCGCATTATTGCTCGGCGGAAATCCGCGCGAGGTTGCCGAAAAAATTCTCGCGGTTTGGGAAAAACCATCGGTTGTTGTATCTGCAGATATCGCTGGGCCTGGATTTATTAATATCCGGCTTTCAGAGCGCGCATTGCTTGATTCTCTCAAAGAAGCGTTTAGGTTAGGTGAGCATTTCGGCAAGAGTCAGTCTTTTAGAAAGAAGAAGGTTATCATTGAATACACTGATCAAAACCCCTTTAAGGAAATGCATGTTGGTCACTTGTACTCAAACATCATAGGTGAATCTATATCTCGTTTATTTGAGGCAGGTGAGGCAGATGTAAGAAGGGCAATTTATCAAGGTGACATAGGACTGCATGTTGCCAAAGCGGTTTGGGGAATGAGGGTTCTCATGGAGGAGCAAAAGTTAGGTCTAGAAGAGCTTGACCAAAAAGAATCAAGAGAGAGAGTTGCTTTTTTAGGAAAAGCCTATGTTCTTGGTGCAACAAGATTTGAAGATGATAAAAACGTTCAGGAAGAAATTACAAGATTGAACAAGAAGATCTACGAACGAGATAAGGAAGTAAAAGAGATTTATGAGACTGGAAGAAAATGGAGCCTCGAGGATTTTGAGAGAATGTATGCTCGCCTTGGGACAAAATTTGATTTCTACTATTTAGAAAGCGGGATGAGTCATAAAGGGATAAACATAGTCAGAGAAAATCTGAAAAAAGGCGTTTTTGAAGAAAGCGATAATGCGATTATTTTTCCAGGAGAAAAAGTTGGGCTTCATACTAGGGTTTTTATTAACTCATTGGGACTTCCTACTTATGAAGCAAAGGAACTCGCGCTTGCTCCTACGAAATATAAAGATTTTCCTTATGATGTATCAATTATTGTTACCGGGAATGACATTATCGAGTATTTCAAAGTTATTTTAAAGGCCTTAGAAAAAATAGACCCAGAGCTTGCCGGTAAGACGAGACATATTGGCCATGGAATGATCAGGCTTCCTGAAGGGAAGATGTCGAGCAGGACAGGGAATGTTTTAACTGCTGAGTGGTTATTGGATGAAGCAAAAAAAAGATTAACCGCAACGTATCAAGAGATGGAAAAAGAGACTGCCGATAAAGTTGCTGTAGGAGCGATAAAGTATGCTTTATTAAAGGTTAGTATTGGTCAGGATGTATCTTTTAGCTTTGAAAAATCGCTCAATTTTGAGGGAGATTCCGGGCCATATATTCAGTATACACATGCTAGAACACAAAGTGTTCTGGCAAATTCAAAACAAAAAACACAAAACGCAAAGCTGAATGTAAAGATCAAACTCAATGATGAAGAATTAGCGATACTTCGATATTTCTATCGATTTCCTGAGGTTGTACAACAAGCAACCGAGAGTTTCACTCCGAACATACTCTGTACATTTTTGTTTGATCTTGCGCAACGCTACAACGCGTTTTACAATAAACATCGCATTGTGGATGCAGAAAATACATCGAGAGAGTTTCGACTGTTGCTGACGTCAGTTGTCGGCACAATCCTGAAAAACGGATTGTGGCTGTTAGGCATCCAAGCCCCGACGAAGCTATGATGCTTTTTCTTCAAGAGAAAAAATGAAATACTTTCTCCAAACGTATGGTTGTCAAGCGAACAAGGCAGACTCTGAATTAATTGCGGGGACGCTTGAGGCGATGGGACATCGGGAGGTCAAAACAATGGAGCGGGCGGATCTCATTATCCTCAATACATGCTCCATCCGCCAGTCAGCTGAAGACCGTGTGTTCGCAAAAATGGAGAAATTGCGTGCCCTCAAGGAAAAAAAACCAAGCCTCAAAATTGTTATTGCCGGATGTATGATTGGTCCGTCAGGAAAAGATCCTCGAGACAAAAAGATTACAGAACGACTCGACGGTGCAGATGCGTTTATCGGCACGCAGGATTATCCCAACCTCAACCACATCTTTCGCCAAATTCTCCCTGAACCAGTGGAATATTTGCCGAATACAATCAAACCCAAACGAACAGATAAGCATCACGCCTATGTCCTGATTTCATCCGGCTGTAACAATTTCTGCACATTTTGCATTGTCCCGTTCGCGCGCGGACGGGAAGTCAGCCGGCCATTCCGCGATATTGTTGACGAAGTACGCGACCTTATTGCGCATGGATATAAAGAAGTCACGCTCCTTGGACAAAACGTGAACTCGTACGGAAGCGATTTGGTAAAAGTAAAAGGAAACATTCGTCTTCCGACTGGCCGCGTCGTCCGTCCGGTCTATGTTAAACACTTGGGCAGATATCGCATCCCAACGTTGTTTCCGTTTTTACTTGAAACAGTTGCGCAGATTCCTGGACTGCAAAAGGTTGACTTCATCAGTTCCAATCCATGGGATTTTTCGGACGAACTCATCGACATTATTGCCCGGAACCAAGTCATTGCTCGTCACATTCATCTGCCGATTCAAGCGGGAAGTAATCGCATATTGAAGCGCATGAACCGGTGGTACACACGTGAACAATATGCTCGTCTTGTTAAAAAAATTCACGACCGAGTACCCGATGTGACATTTTCGACCGATATTATTGTCGGTTTCCCTGGAGAAACAGAAAAAGATTTTGACAAAACAGTTGACATTGCGAAAAAAGTCGGGTGGACAATCGCGTATATTGCCGAATATTCGCCACGGCCTGGTACGGTTTCAGGACGTTTATTCAAAGATGATATTTCGAACTGGGAGAAAAAACGGCGGTTTCGGGTGCTCGATGAAATCATCAATGGACACAAACATCCACCAGCCAAAATACCACGGCATATCCAATACCGTCATGCCGAACTTGTTTCGGCATCAGTTTGATGCAAAACAGACCCTGAAAAGATGAAAAAACTCATCGTTCTCACCGGCCCAACGTCAACTGGCAAGACCGATCTTGCCATTCAATTCTGTAAAGAATTCAACGGAGAAATTATTTCGGCGGACTCTCGTCAAATTTATAAGGGAATGGATATTGGGACGGGAAAGGCGGGATTAGACGATATTGTCGAAAAACATGACAATTGGTGGAAAATCAACGATGTTATTATTCATGGGTATGACCTCGTTGTACCCATGACGTGGTTTTCTGCCGATCATTTCAGAAATTTCGCCATGCCCGTCATGCAGGCAATTTGGAAAAAAGGAAAACTGCCTTTTCTGGTTGGCGGGACGTGGTTTTACATCAAAGCAGTGATTGATCCTTTTGAGACCATTGGCATTCCGCCAAATACTGAGTTGCGTGCTCGGCTCGAGCGATTGTCTGTCGATGCGTTACAAAACGAGCTGCGGATGATGAATGCAACGCGATTGACGCAGATGAATCATTCCGACCGACACAATCCGCGGCGGTTGATTCGGGCTATCGAGGTAGCGTCAGCAAAAACGCCAAAGAAACGCCTGGCACTCGATTGCAGGGTCGTTTTTTTCGGTCTCACCGCTCCGCAAGAGGAGTTGTACCGCCGGATCAACGAACGGCTTGATCACCGTCTTCGCGCAGGGTTGGTAGACGAAGTCAATCGTTTGATCGAAGATGGCGTGACGCACGAACGCATGGAAGAGTTGGGGCTGGAGTATCGATATGTAAGCCGATTCTTGCGCGGCGTTATTTCAAAAGAACATATGATCGGCCAGTTACAATACGCAATTCATCATTACGCGAAACGACAACTGACATTTATGAAAAAGGACGGGCGTATTCAATGGTTTGATATCACGGACAAAGGATTCTGTGGTACAATGAAAAGAGCCTTAGAAGGATTCAATCATGACACGAAAAATTGAATTTACCACGCGTACGCTTGTCGTAACCACCGGCTTTTTGTTCTTGCTGTGGTTTTTATTTCAAGTACGCGACATTATTCTCCTACTGTTTACGTCGATCATTTTCATGTCGGCGCTCGACCCACTGGTTGAGCGACTTGCGTCGTGGAAAGTCCCTCGGGCCATCGCGATTTTTCTCTGTTATATTGTGGTCATTGGTCTCGTGGTTGCGTTGGTGAGTTTTATTTTTGTGCCCATTGTTGAAGAAACCGGACGATTGATCCGCGTATTCCCCGACTATGTTCCTGCGTTGTTGCGGCAAATCAACATTGATCCAGCGGTTGTTGATCGCACCATTTTAGAAAAACAGGCAGAAACGTTGGCGCAAAATATAGGCAACATCGTGAACGTCGGACGGAGTATCTTGAACGGTTTCTTGGGTGTTATGACCCTTGCTGTTTTTACGTTTTACCTGCTTTTGGAACGCGGAAACCTTGAGCGATATCTTGCAATGATTATCGCGCCTCGGCAGCAAGAGACAATTTTGCGCGTGATTACCCTTATGGAAAGTCGGCTCGGCGCGTGGGTGCGGGGAGAGCTGACGCTTATGACCATTATTGGACTTTTTTCGTACATCGGTCTTCGGCT
>JAUYPR010000074.1 GCA_030695785.1 bacterium | reverse complement strand
GAAGTCGTGGATGAGTGCGTGGGGAAAATCGTGGGTGATGTTGTCTTTAAACTTGGAGGCGACGTTATGATAACGGCCGATCATGGGAATGCTGAAGAAATGGTCTCGGAAACCGGAGACATAGACACGAAACATTCAGCCAATAAAGTCCCGATTCTTATGGTTTCTCCAAAGTGGAAAGGAAAACATAAGGTGTTGAAAGGCATCTTGGGTGACATCGCGCCGACCATTTTATCGGTCTTGGACGTTCCGATTCCAAGTGAAATGACTGGAAAGAATCTTTTGGGGTAAAAGTCTTTATGCAGCAGCAACCCACATTATCTGTTTCCGTCGAAGTCTCTGCCCGCCATGTGCATTTGGACATTGTTGCGTTTGAAACACTCTTTGGTACTGGTACAAAATTGTCTCTCAAGCGCGATTTATCCCAGCCCGGACAATTTGCCAGTTCTGAGACAGTGGTGCTCAAAACGCAGGGGGGACTTTTGGAAAGCGTGCGCATCTTAGGTCCGTTGCGTGATTACTGCCAAGTTGAACTTTCCAAAACCGAAGCGCGTCTTTTGGGTCTTGATCCTCCTATTCGCCGTTCGCACGAACTGGATTTAGATGGAACCCCTGGACTCACGATCGTTGGGCCTCAAGGTGAGATCCGTTTAGACAAAGGGGTCATTATTCCATGGCGGCATCTACATATTTCCAATACCGAAGCATTAGATCTGAAACTTGCGGCAGATTCGCTTGTTTCTGTTCGTATTACCGGTGAACGCGCCACGATTTTTGAAAACGTGCTCGTGCATATGCATCCGTCATTCCATCTTTCCGTGCACTTGGATACCGATGAAGGCAATGCAGCAGGGGTAGGAATGCACACCGAAGGAGAAATTCTTCCATGGTAGCGGTGTTAAATGTCGGAAGCGCCACGTTTAAGTGGAAGTTATTTGAGGATGATGGAGCAGAGGTTCAAAAAAACGATGGTGAAGATACGAAAGAGGAATTTTACGCACTTCTCAAAGAAGATCACAAATTTTCTGTCATTGCGCATCGGGTTGTCCACGGCGGCGTGAAGTATGTAGAGCCGGCACATATCAGCAAAGGATTGATTAAGTACCTTCGAGAGATTTCATATCTTGCGCCTTTACACAATCCACCGGCGATCGACGTCATCGAGGAAACACTTCGGATTGCGCCGCACGCACAACATCTCGCTGATTTTGACACCGGCTTTTTCCGCGATTTACCCATCTACACCAAATTGTACGGCCTTCCGTACGAATGGCACAAAAAGTACAATATCCAACGCTTTGGATTCCATGGGCTTTCGCATGAATATGCGGCTCATGAGGCGGCAAAGCAGTTGAACCGGCCGGTGAAAATGCTCAAGCTCATTACCGTACATTTGGGCGCCGGGTCATCAGTCGCGGCAATTGCGGGTGGTAAACCCATAGACACGTCCATGGGGTTTACCCCGCTTGAGGGGTTGATGATGGCGACACGGTCGGGTGATATTGATCCTGCGATCATTTTGTATCTCCTAAAAACGCACAAGCTGACTGTTCAGGAGATTGATCACGCACTGCACAAAGAGTCCGGATTAAAAGGCATTGCAGGCGAAGAAGATATGCGGACATTGCTGACGCGGTCAGATACCCGTACGCTCTTGGCATTGGATATGTTTATTCACCGGATTCGCAAATATATTGGTGCGTATATGGCGATTTTGGGTGGACTGGATGCAATTGTGATGACGGGCGCGATTGGAGCAGGATCGGAATATATCCGCAATAGGGTGACCGTGGGGTTGGATATTTTTGGTGATTTTCAGTTTCTCAAAGTGGAGACGAATGAGGAGAAGATGATTTTCCAACATATTCAACCATGTATCAAGAAATGACCAACACCATCTCACCTTTCAGTGGTTGATGCATTTTTTCCCGCCTCACGATGATCCGCTGAAGGTCGCTGATTGACCCCCGGATGACTTCTTCATGTATTTTGGTGAGTTCACGCGCCAAAGAGGCTGACCGGTTGCCGAGGATGGTTTTGATTTCCTCGAGCGTTGTCTCTAGTCGATGCGGCGGGATGTACAGGACCACGGAGAGCTTTTGACCTTCGAGAACCAATCGGGCCCATGTAAGAACCTCGTGACGCTTATTGTGCTTTTGCGGCAAGAATCCTAAGAAAAGGAAATGGTGGGTCGGTAAACCTGACAAAATCAATGCGGACAGGAGAGCAGACGGTCCAGGGATGCTCGTGATTGAGATGCCTTCGGCAATTGCGGCGCGGACTAACGGGAATCCGGGGTCGGAAATGCATGGCGTGCCGCCATCAGTCACCAGCGCGATCGACTGCCCGCTCTTCAGCCGATTCATAATTTCCGGAACGCGTACATCCTCATTTTCTTCGTAATACGAGAGGAGTGGTTTCTTGATGCTCAAATGTTGAAGCAATAATCCTGTCCGCCGTGTATCCTCGCACGCCACCACGTCAACCATTTTGAGTGTCTCTATCGCCCGCAGGGTGATATCCCCAAGGTTTCCTATTGGCGTAGCGACGAGATAGAGTGTTCCCATGTGCCCATTCTACACGACTGTTCGTGTGTTTCCTCCTCGTGTTTGATTTTCTACTCAAAATAGCCTATAATACAAAAACATATGATTGAACAACGCTCAGAACTTTTTTCGTTCAGCATTCCGAGAATTCAACTCATTGGTGAATTTGGAACACCAAACATGCCATGCACAATTGACGTCGACCCAGCTGCATTGGGTCAATTCATGCGATCCCATCTTGGGTTGACGGACGATCAAATACGTCGAACAGTGATTAAGTTTGTCGGTGCTGAAGAAAGACCGCAACAAAGACCTTTTGGTCAATACGAGCAAAAACAACAAGACGGTAGTGTTTTTCATTATCCGACTATATACGCTGAAAGAATCTTTTCAACGTGCATTTCTCATCTAGATGGCACTCCTCCAGATGACATCTCAGACATTTTTTTTTAATATGAACAATAATACCTTACAGACAATAATCCATGAACTCTACCACGAGGTACGTGCTTCGGATGATCCAGATTTTTTGTTTCACTCTGTTTTAAAGAAGGTTTTAAAGGAGATTTTGAAAAACCCTTGGAGCGTTCCGTTTGTTATGGGGTGTAGCGTTATGTATGCACAAACGTCATCACTTTCACTCGGATATCTCTCTTCACTTAAGGAAATACCTCCAATCATGTTGTTTGCAATATCTTGCTTAGGCACAACCATACACACAACGCTCAAGCTCGCCACGAAATCCAAAAATCATACGTTTGAAGAGAGCATGGCTCAACTCTTCGACAAGGAGCTTTTTCAAGGGGTGGCATGGCGTTTATTGATCTCTGCAGTCAGGCTCCATTTTGATGAAGGACTATTGGAGGAGTATGCGAAGTTGAAATCTCAATCTATCAGCAAAAAGCGTTTTAGTCTCAAACCTACACTCTGAAAGAATATGATCATCACCCGATGGGTGAATTTACCATACAATCTTGATTCGGCATTTGTGCCTCGTGTATGATAATCATATGTTTGCAAAGGCGAGGAAGTTTTTACGCAGGCTTGGGCCGGGCATTATCACTGGTGCGTCGGATGATGATCCTTCTGGAATTGCCACCTATTCCATCGCCGGCGCGCAAACCAATTACGGTGCGTTGTGGACGCCTCTTTTTACGTTTCCTCTCATGGTCGCCATTCAGGAAATGTGCGCGCGCATCGGGTTGGTGACCGGCCGCGGGTTGGCGGGCAACATGCGCATGCATTATCCCCGGCCATTTCTCCTTGGTTTAACCGCGCTTGTGGTGTTTGC
>JAUYPR010000073.1 GCA_030695785.1 bacterium | reverse complement strand
TCAAACACTTTCTCTTGAATATTCCGGTCGTGGATCCGGATGCTCCCTCCGCCGATCTCCGCGCCGTTGAGGACGAGGTCATGCTGAAGCCCTCGAACCTTGAGAGGATCGCTATCCAAAAGAGAAATATCGTCCGGATGGGGGGCGGTGAACATGTGGTGCGAGGGCGCAAATGTTGCACTCCCTGCTCCGTGGTAAAAATCGTTTTTGGTTTGTTTTGTAAACAGCGGGAAGTCAAGAATCCATGCAAACGCGAGTTCATCTTTATCTGCTTTGTTTTGCCGCAGGTCCGGTTTGTCGCTTGCATACGTCGACAAAACGTCGGCGTGTGTCAAGCGCGGCCAGGGGGTTTGGAGCATGCGTTTTTTTGGAAACAATTCTTTGACAAGCATTGAGAAAAGTTCTTCAGTTAGACGTAAAATATCTTCTTGGGTGACAAACGCCATTTCCAAATCTAGTTGCGTAAACTCTCCGTATGCACGATCGGCGCGCGGGTCTTCGTCGCGAAAACAGCGGGCAATTTGGAAGTAGCGCTCGATACCTGCAACTATCAATAATTGTTTGTACTGTTGCGGCGATTGAGGAAGCGCGTAGAATTTTCCGGGCTGCAACCGCGAGGGAACCAGAAAGTCGCGCGCGCCTTCGGGCGTGGTTTTGGTCAGCATCGGCGTTTCGATTTCGAGAAAGTCGTGGTCAGTTAAAAAGTTTCTGATAAACCGGATGGTATCGTGTCGAATCTTCAAATTTTTCTGCATGCGCGGCCTGCGCAAGTCAAGGTAGCGGTATTTGAGCCGAATCTCTTCATCAATTGCGTAACCGTCGTCCTCCGTTGGAATGGGAAGGTCAGCGGATTTCGAGATGACGCGCGCCTCTTTTGCCTGAAGTTCAACCGTGCCAGTTGGTAGCTTTGGGTTGACAAGATTCTCCGGGCGTTTTGCAACTGTCCCGTGAATTTCAACGACATCCGAGAGGCGAAAATCAGAGAGAATCTGGCTGCCAACAACCTGGAATATGCCGGATCGGTCACGGATGTCAAGAAATACAATTTTGCCGTGGTCCCGTCGTGCATCAACCCAGCCAAGTATCATGACGTCCTGTCCAACATGATCAATCGTTTCAATCGCAAGTGTGCGTGTCATGCTTGAATTCTACCATTCTCAATAGCATGCTACATTTTTGCGGTCAAGCTAGTACATACCAGGTATGGTTAGACACCTCGGGTCATACAAATATTCTGTTACTCCGTTATCCTGTTGCTTGCAGGTTTGGGGCCTGTGAGGGTTCTTTGATGTAATAGAACACAGTTTGCGGTTTTATCTCGGGAAGCGCGACCTCATCTTTTGGAACGCGATGCGCGATGACGGTGGGTTCAGGATGGTTTACGTCATGCCGCGCAAGAATCTCGAATTTTTTTGGGGAAACGCGACGCAAGCGATCTGGGTCATATAGGTAAGCAACCATGCTTTCTACGATATCTTCATACCAGGTGCGCTTTCCATATTCAGTAATGCATGCATCCGGCTGTAAAGGAAACTGGCCGGAGTAGGTTATTTCCCCCGTATCCTTGTTTCGATAATAGTACTTTTTCCCATCTGGACGAGGAACCGGTTCCCAGATGTTCGGACAATTAGAAACCGAGCCCCACTGAAAAGATTCTGACCACTCTTCGCGAAAATCTTCATGGATAAAATGTGCTATTTCGTGCGCGATGGTGCCCTCAAGATTTGAGACCGTTTGTATACGGTGTGATTCAGATGCAAAGGCGTGAGGATAAAGGCGGAGTGTTTTAAGGGATTTAGATCTGGTTCCGCTCAGAGGGAATGTGTCGACATCACCCCATGGGTTAGAGTTCGGCATATCGGCAATAAGAATCCATCGAAGTTTTTCCATTGCATTGGGGAAGCGTGCTGTGAATGTTCCAAGGCTTTCTTTTAGCTGTTCAACATGGATGTCTGTGAGCTGAATTTCTGGCCTGAAATTATAAAGCGTGATTGCATGACCATCGAGTCGAATTTCGATTTGCTCAGAAGGTTGTCCTTTTTCTCTCCAGTAGTCTTGAGTGTACCACTGCTCTCCCACCTTCTGCTGTTTTACTACAGCAACGATTTCCTCGTCAGTTTTGGGTTTCAGCCCCTTACTCGTGAACGAAATGAGCGGCATACGATTTTCAATAAACTCAGCGATTTGTTTATCGTTCGTCCGAACAAACGTAAAAGGAAGTGGCGTAAGTTCTTGTTTTGGTTTTGGGAGCTGTTCAGCGAGTTCCATTAAAGCTATTCTCTCATGCTACACTTTTTTGGTGAAGCGCGCATTCAAAAATATCTGGGGGTGGCCGATTGTGCTTTTTGGCACATGGGGAATATACTTTGCGCTCCTTTGGCCGAAGATGCTGTTTTGGAACAAGGAGGAAATTTGGGCAGGATGGATTGGGGTGTGGGCCGATTGGTCTGTGCATTTTACGTACGCGTCCGTTTTTGCATACAGGCCAATCGGCGAATGGTTCATCGGCCACCCCTTATTTGTCGGCCGGCAGCAGTTTTCCTACCCATTTGTGGCAGACGCGATTTCTGGACTTTTGATTCGTCTTGGTCTTGATCCGGTGTTTGTCTTTG
>JAUYPR010000071.1 GCA_030695785.1 bacterium | reverse complement strand
GGCACCATCTTACCGCATCATGGTAAAATATGAGGTGTATTTGGGCCCGTAGCTCCCGCCGTCGAGACAAAGTCACGACAGGCGGGCTCGGCAGTACTGCGAAGCTGTACGACGAGCAATACATGTAATGATAGAAACATGTTCTTTTATACCTATGTTCTGAGAAGTCTGAAGGATGGAAAGTTATATGTTGGTTTTACATCGGATCTCGATAAGCGGTTAAAACTGCACAATGACGGAAATGTTGCATCGACAAAGCATCGGAGACCGTTGGAGTTAGTGTATTACGAAGCGTGTACAAGGAAGAACAAAGCTGAAAGAAGAGAAAGATATTTTAAAACTGGATTTGGTAGGAAATTTTTAAAAACTAGAATATAACGGGCCCGTAGCTCAACGGTAGAGCAGTAGCCTTTTAAGCTATTGGTTGACAGTTCGATTCTGTCCGGGCTCACCCAATAATATTTGTGTTTTTTACAAATTTAATCCTATAAGTAAGAACCCCAGCGGGATTCGAACTCATGATTAGATTGTCAAATCAACCCTATCAATTAAGGCAAAAGTAATTTCTCCTTCAGCAGCAACTTTGTCACCTAGCAAAGCTTTTACATTTCCTCTTCCGATGTTACGTCTCATATTAGTAACTTCTGCCTCCAAACGAACAGGATCTCCTGGTTTAACCATTTGCCGATATCTCATTCTATCTTCCACGAGAACCCCTATTTTATTATCTGCTTCAGACAGTCCGAACGCAGCAGTAACACCTAACAATTCTGCTAATGCTTCCATAATTATTGCACCAGGAACTATTCTAAAGTCTGGAAAGTGACCTTTCAAAAAATCAAAATCTGGATCTCTTAAGTCAGCAAGAATACCAACAGCATGTTTGCCTGGTTCAAGCACGTCAACACTTTCTAAAAACATAAATGGTCTTCTGTGAGGTAATACTTGTTCTATATCTGTTCTGGAAAGATGTTCATGATTCATATAAAACAACATTCAATCAACTCTACGACTGATTATATACCAAAAACCAAGAAAAAGTTTGTGTTATACTAATCTCACCGAATGATCCTTGTGCCTGCCCGCCTCTGGCGGAGTGAAAGCATCATTCGACTCTCCCTCGACAAGCTCTGGATTGCTCAGGACTTAGCCTTACTGTTAGGGAGAGAATGTTGGAATACTTTTAGTAGATCCATCTAGGCCACAAGGATCGAACTTTTACTTCTTGCAATTCGTCTAATAATCGTCTATAATTCGACTATACGTTTATATGTTTAATCCAAAATACATAATTACAGATCATCTTCTCGCCAATATAAAAAGAATTAATTCTTTGGTAAATGAATTAAATAACAGAAGATTTCCTCATGTTGTATTAGTTGAATTTGAGAAAACAGCGAGAGCAATTTCAACATATGCCTCAACTAGCATTGAAGGTAATCCTCTTCCTTTAACCGAAGTTAAAAAAATCCTCAAATCAAAACCTGCTCATATAAGAGATAGCGAAAAGGAGATATTAAACTACAATCGAGCATTGCAAGAACTAAATAAAAAATTAGAAGAAAGAAGAGTTAAATTATCACTTGATCTTATTCTAAAAATTCAAAAGCAAATTACTGAAGGGTTGTTGCCTAAATTTGAATCAGGAAAATTACGAGAAAAACCTGTAGTTGTTCATGATCCACAAACTAGAAAAGTTATTTATTTACCGCCTGATGCGAAAAATGTAAGGACACTTATGGAAGATTTAATCGAGTTTATAATTAGTAATAGAGATGCCATTGATTCATTAATCTTAGCGGGTATATTTCACAAACAACTGGTTTTAATTCATCCTTTTATGGATGGAAACGGGAGAGCAGCTCGTCTCGCTACAAAAGTATTACTCGCAGAAGTGGGGTTGAATACATTTAATCTTTTTAGTTTTGAGAATTACTATAACAAAAATGTTACTAAATATTTTCAGACTGTAGGAGAATTTGGTAATTATTATGAATTAGTAGATAAAATTAATTTTACATCATGGTTGGAATACTTTACAGAAGGCATTATTGATGAACTTTTACGAGTACAAAAACTGCTTCCAGAAGTTGGAATGAGTCCAGAAACTACGTTGCAATCATACCATCTAAAAATACTTAAATTTATCGAGGGTAAAGGATTTGTTACTGATCGTGATTATGCGAAATCAGTTGACCGGGCAAAAGCAACCAGGGCACTTGATTTTAAAAAGTTAATAGAATTGGATTTAGTTAGTAGAAAGGGTAAAGGCAAAGCAACATATTATGTTTTAAAGGTGTTAGCATAGAAGTCAATACCTCAAAAAAGGAGGTGAAACAATGTTACAACTGAATATCAATTATCTGGCGGTTTTAGCTGCGGCAGGGGTTGCGTTTGCGTTGGGCATGGCGTGGTATTCGCCCATGCTGTTTGGAAAACAATGGCAAAAGGCGATTCGTCCAAAGGACGATCAGCCTCTGGCTGAGGGATGGGGTGAGAAATCGATGACAGAGATGATGAAAGGGAAAGATATGAAAAGAATCTTCTCCCTATCGTTTCTCGGGAGTGTACTCATGGCATTCATGCTTGCCCAGTTCATCCGTCTAACCGGAAGCACAGCTGGCCTGGAAGGTGCGCTCTTGGGCCTATGGGCAGCCATTGGATTTGTGGCCACCACTGCGTTGTCACAAGTGTTTTACGAGGGAAAATCACCCACTGTGTTTTGGATCACGACGAGCTATCATGCGGTGAGCTTGATGCTCATGGGCATCGTTTTAGCAGTTTGGCGGTAAAGCGCTCTTGGAAATTTATGACGCTGCCTGCGGCGCAAACACTGGGGTATTTTCTAAATGGTTTTCTACATGTCGAACTCGATACCGCAGCGTCGTGTTTTCACGGTCGAATAGTGAAAGAATTTCATCTACTGTTCGCTTCACTAGACGAACTTCCCTTCGCAATGCAAGAAGCTCTTTTCTTGTTGCCAATGCTTTTAGATCGTCTTTTGTAGCAAACCGCTTTAGATCATCTTTAGTTGCGAAACTTCGAAGGTCATCTTTCGTCGCAAAAGCTAGAAGATCGTTCTTTGTCGCGAAAGCTTTCAGGTCATCTTTTGTTGCGAAAGTCCTCAGGTCATCTCTCGTCGCAAAAACTTGGAGATCGTCTTTCGTTGCGAATGCATTGAGATCGTCCTTTGTCGCGAAAGCTTGAAGATCGTCCTTTGTCGAAAATGCCCTCAGGTCATCCTTCATTGCGAAACCGCGAAGTTTTTTGTCTAAAAGTTCCTCAATCTGTCGAAGGTCAGCTTGGTTCATGAATCTACTGTATTCAAGAACCGATACAATGTCAATAGTGGTAAAATACACATACGGCGCGTTCGTCTAGCGGTTAGGACGTCACCCTTTCAAGGTGAAGGCCACCGGTTCGAATCCGGTACGCGCTACCCTAGAGGGTCACGTTTTGGAAGTGTTCAAGCGACGGGGGATTAGTGGTCATGTCGACTGCGACCACGTCAATTCTCCACGAAGGACTCTCTTTTATCTGCAGAAGATAACGCTCGGCGGCACGAATAAGTTTGGCAAGTTTGGATGGCGTCACTGATTCTTCCGGCCGACCAAACTCGGTCGACGTGCGTGTTTTGACCTCAACAAAGACCAGCCAATTATTGTCACGGCACACCAAATCAAGCTCACCTACTTTTGACCGGACATTGCGTTCGAGTAGACGATATCCCTTGTTCTCTAAAAAACGCCACGCAATCTCTTCGCCTTTCTGCCCAAGAACTATTTTGTCGGTCACCGCCATTATGCTACTGCACGTTTCACCGTGGTTGCTTTTTTCCCGATTTCTTTGCGGAGGTAATACAATTTCGCGCGGCGGACGTGCCCGCGGCGCGTCACGTCAATCTTGGAAATTGACGGGCTCACAAGCGGAAAAATCTGCTCAACCCCAATGTGATCTGCCCCGATCCGACGGACAATCATCATCTTATTTGCTTTCTCTCCGCGGATGGAAAGGATAATGCCGGAAAAGATTTGCGTCCGCGTCTCTGTTCCTTCCCGAACTATTTTATGGACTTTGACAGTATCTCCCACCCGGAACGGAAGTTCCTCGCGTGACACTTCTGCAAAGTCAATCCCTGTCATGCGAAGATTCTACCACATCTGATGGAACGTTGAAACTCCCAAGGCCAAACATGGCCTCAACCTCGGTTGTAAGCTGCGGATTTAACGAGACAGTATAGGGAATCGACAACACGCGTTCGGCTTCTCCTTGAACAACGTTGAGTCCGACTCGAACCTCTCCTGGAAAAAGTTTCAGGACATTGTACACATCTACGAGGAGTTGCCGATCCACATCTGACGGGACACGGATGGTAACATCAGTGGGAGAGCCCGAAGATGATGATACTCGCCCTCGTTTTTGATTCCCATCGACGGATGGAGACTCATCGACGGTAAATACGGCGTCCACAATGAAGTTCCGCTCATCGTCGCGCATGGCAATTTTTCCATGCACCACCACAATCTGCTCTGGCCGGATAAGAGCTTTTGCATCCGCGAACACGCGCGGGAACACAACCATTTCAATTTCTCCGGTCTCGTCTTCAAGGCGAAAAAACGCCATCTCTTCTGCTGTTTTGCGGGTAAAAATTTTCCTGACTGAGATAATGAGCCCAGCGAGGACGATTTTTCCTGAAATTCCTTCGTCATCTCGAAGCTCAATTATTCGGTGTGTCCGTTTGGTGGCAAGCGTGTCAAGAACCTCGGTTAAGGGATGTTCGGTTAAATACAGCCCCAAAAGTTCCTTTTCCCACCGCAGCAAATCTTTTTTCGGCACCTCGTCGATGTCCGGAAGCTTCTCGTTTGACACCGTGAGGCTCACGCCATCTGTTATCTCAAACAAACTCACCTGTCCTTTGCTCCGTTCGCGCTCTTCTCGATGCGCATCCTGCAACACGCTGTCAAGCATTGCAATTTGCGCCGACCGTTTTCCAAATGACGACGTTGCCCCGGCCTTGATCAGACTCTCAAACGTTTTCCGGTTGACGGTACGTAAATCAACCCGGTTGCAAACATCGACAAGCGAACGAAAGGATCCATTCTTCCCTCTTGCGGTGACGATGGAGGAAATAGCCGCAGAGCCAACATTTTTTATCGCTGATAAGCCGAATCGAATCGCCCATTTGCCCTCGACTTCCTCGAGGATAAACCCGATGTCTGAATCATTGATCGAGGGCGGGAGAACCGAAATATCCATGCGCCGGCACTCCATCATTGCAGAAGCGATTTTCTCGGCATTTTGCGCCTCTACAGTCATGACCGCAGCCATGTAAGGAGCAGGATAATTTGCTTTCAGGTACGCGGTCTGACACGCCAATAACCCATAACAGGCCGCGTGCGCTTTGTTAAACCCATAGCCCGCGAAAATTTCAATTTCGCTCCAAAGCTTCTCGGCTTTGTCTTGCGGCATCCCTCGTTCGACGATCCGCTTGATAAACTTCTCCTTTTCCGCCGCCATCTCCTTCGCGATCTTTTTTCCCATGGCTTTCCGAAGTTTATCCACTTCTTGCCAGTTATAGCCAGCCAGTTCAATCGCGATAAAAAGCACGTCGTCTTGGTATACCAACAGCCCGAGTGACCGCTCCAAAATTTTCTCCATCCGCGGATCCAACAGACGAGTAAAGCGGGGATTGTGCTTTCGGCGAATATATTCAGGAATAGCGTTCATGGGGCCAGGGCGAAAAAGCGCTACCATGGCCATAAGGTCGTACACATTGGAGGGCTTGAGCTCCTTGATGTAGCGCCGCATGCCGGAAGATTCCAACTGAAAGACGCCGGTGGTTTCCCCTTCCGACAGCATGGCAAACGTTTTTTTGTCGTCCATTGGAATGGTTGCCATATCCACCTCTTCCCCCAAGTATTGCTTGATGTATGCAGCCGCACTTTGAATAATGGAGAGATTAGATAAACCCAAAATGTCAATTTTTAAAAGCCCCACGCCGTCTTCGCCAACGGAATGCATTTCGTATTGCGTGACAATCTTCCCAGCCTTTGCCTCCCGCATGATTGGGGTGTACTCCCACAACGGTTTGGGGGCAATCACAACCCCGGCCGCATGCACGGATGCGTGCCGGATATTTCCTTCAATTTTTTGCGCCAGGGTCAGGAGTCGATTGGCATCGGGATCTTCGCGCATCATGTGCGTGAGTTCCGGGACCATGTCAATGGCTTTTTTGATGGGAATGTAATTCGCTTGGGTTGAAAAAGGAATGAGTTTGGCGATTTTATCTGGAAACGCGTAGGGGTGGCCAAGAGCACGGCCGACATCGCGGATCGAGCCGCGTGACATCATGGTTCCGAATGTCGAAATGTGCGCCACATGGTCTTCCCCATATTTTTTCATCACGTATGCAACCACTTCATCCCGACGGTTATCGGCAAAATCCAGATCAATATCCGGCGCGCTCGGCCGCATGGGGTTGATGAAGCGTTCAAACGGCAGTCCAAAGACAAGTGGGTCGATACTGGTAATGCCGAGAATATATGAGACGATGCTGCCGGCGGCCGACCCGCGGCCTGGCCCCACGGCAATACCACACTCTTTCGCCCAGTTCACAAAATCTTGGACAATCAGGAAGTACGGTGCGTAGTTTTTGGACGTGATAACCGTCAATTCCATGTCAATCCGCGAGCGAATTTCATCGGTTAACCTCGGATAGTAGTCTTTTGTTTTTGATTCGACAAGGCCACGTAAATAGCTGGCCGGCGTTTCATCTTCCGGCACAGGAAAATCCGGGTACGTGAATTTTCCCAATTCAAGCGAAAACGACACCATTTCGGTGATCTTCTGTGTGTTTTCCAACGCTTCTGGGGTTGCATGAAAAAGCTCAGCCATCTCGGCTTGCGAGCGGACATAGTAATCAGGGGAATCGAGCATGCGTAAACGATTCGTGTCGCCCACCGTCTTTCCGGTTTGAATACACAACAAAACATCGTGCGCCTCAGCATCTTCTTTGTTCACGTAATGAATGTCATTCGTGGCCACCACCGGGATAGAAAGCTCTTTCGATAACTCCAAAAGTCCCTTATTGACGAGCGGCAGCTCGTCAATATTATGATGCTGCAGCTCGAGATAAAAATGATCCTCGCCGAACATATCTTTGTATTTTTTTGCGGTCGTCCGCGCTTTGTCGAAGTTACCGGCAAGAATAGCGGCAGGGATTTCGCCGCCAAGGCAACCGCTCAACCCAATAAGCCCTTCGTGATATGTTGCGAGGAGCTCGGTATCAATCCGCGGGCGGTAGTAAAAGCCGTGCAAATATGCTTCGCTCACCAAACGCATCAGGTTTTTGTAGCCCTGTTCGTTGATTGCCAAAAGCACGAGGTGGTTACGCTCTTGGTCTTTTTCCGGTTCTTTATCGCGGTGAGAGCGCGTGGCCATGTACATTTCGCATCCAATAATGGGTTTAATATCCAGTGCTATGCATTCTTTGTAAAACTGAATCGCGCCGAACATGTTGCCATGATCGGTGATCGCAAGGCTGGTCATACCCAATTCTTTGATGCGACGGACAAGAGCCGGAATTTTCGCCAACCCATCCAGGAGCGAAAACTCGGTATGCGTGTGCAGATGCGTAAACTGCGGTATTCCCATCGCCCCCATATTATGCGAGGTGAGTCAAGATTTGCAAGAGTATTTTCTTTATTCTCCCGGTGTCGCCCTGTCCCTTCAACTCTCGTTGGATTTGGCCGAGGAGGAAGGAGAGGGCTTGCGTTTTTCCGGCTTTGTAGTCAGCAACCGCTTTTGCGTTCTGCTCGACAACTTTTCGGACAACTTCGTCGAGTTGTCCCGTATCGCGGACGACGGACACGCCATGCTGTTCGACTAATTTCTGTGGCATGATGCCGCTTTCCATCATCTCCGGGAGCAGCTCTTTCGCAGTCGCAGGGGTGATTGTTTTGTCATTGACGAATGTGACTAACTCGACCAACGCAGCTGGCGCGAGTTTTGTGCTCACAAGTGTCAGATTCTTTTCATTGAGGCGCCTTCTGACCTCACCAGACATCCAGACAGACACAGCTCGTATCTGATCCGGAGCTAATGTTGCGGCTTCGTCAAAAAAATCAGCCATGTCTTTGGTTTCAGTGAGAAGATTCGCGTCTGCATCGGTCAGTTTGTATTGCTCGATGAATCGCGCTCGAGCGTCGTCTGGAAGCTCAGGAATGCTCTTTCTGATGCTTTTGATCTCATCTTTTGAAAGGAGAACTGGTGGAATATCTGGTTCAGGGAAGTAACGATAATCATGGGCTTCTTCTTTGCTTCTCTGGATAACCGTAACTTTTTTGTGTTCATCCCACCCCCGCGTTTCCTGGTTTAATGATTCCCCTGCCGACAATGCCTTTGACTGACGATTGATTTCATAGCGGATCGAATCCTCGACTGCCCGAAATGAATTCAAGTTCTTGATCTCTACCCGATATGGAGGTAAAACGTTTGTTCCAGCTTTTCGGACCGAAATATTGACTTCACAGCGCATGGTCCCTTTCTCCATATCTGCAAAGGACACATTGAGATAACGAATAATCTGTTGGAGTTTGACCAATGCCTCTTTTGTTTCATCCGGAGATCGAAGATCAGGGTCTGAAACAACTTCAATAAGGGGCACTCCGGATCGATTAAAGTCAATCAATGTTTCTGTGCCTTGGTGGAGAAGTTTTGCCGTATCTTCTTCCATGTGGACACGATTTACTCGAATACTTTTTTTATTCAATTTGAGTACACCATTTGTGCAAAATGGAGACTTATACTGGGAAATCTGAAAGCCTTTTGGCAAATCAGGGTAAAAGTAGTGTTTGCGTTCAAACAGAGATCGTTCGTTGATCTGACATCCCAACGCAATACCAAGCTTGACGCATGCTTCAATACCGACTCTATTCGGAACAGGAAGGGCGCCCGGTAAACCTAAACAGATTGGACAGGTGATCGTATTTGGTGGAGCTCCAAAATACTGCGCTGAACACCGGCAGAACATCTTGCTCTGCGTTGTCGGCTCAACATGCACCTCAAAACCAATCACCGGTTCAAAATTCATGGCTTCTCCGGCCTTTTTGTATGGAAATCCGTTTCTTTCTGAAATGTTTGACCCAAATCCAAAAGCGTTTCATCCGACCCTTGCGGACCAATCAATTGCAATCCGACCGGAAGATTATTTTTTTCAAACCCTGCCGGCAATGCCAACGCAGGTAATCCTGCAACATTTACCGGAACCGTCAGCGCATCTGCAAGATACATTTCGAGAGGATCGGTCGTCAGCTCCCCTACTTTAAAGGGAGGGATGGGGGAGACTGGAGCCAAAAGCACATCACATTCCTGAAAAACATCTCTATATTCTTGAATAATCTTGCTCCGCACTTTTTGCGCCAATGCATAATACTGGTCGTAATACCCTGCTGAAAGCACATAAGTCCCAAGCATGATGCGGCGTTTTGTTTCACGACTAAAGTTGCATCGGTCGTGTCCGTATCTAATTCCATCAAACCGGGCCAGGTTGGACGAGGTTTCCGCGGTTGCCAAAAGATAGTATGTTGAAATCGCATACTTGGTGGATGGAAGTGTGACCTCTTTGATCTTCATGCCATCCTTTTTCAACGTATCGACGGCACGTTCTACCACATTCGACTGTTCAGAAGACAAATCCGCAAAAAACTCTTTGGGAAGGCCGATTGTTTTCATGCTTCGATTCTCTTTCTCCACAGAGTGAACGGATGTCGCGTCGTTTTCATCTGGTCCGACGACCGTGTCAAAGACTGCTCGAAGATCGGACGCCGAACGCGCCATCGGGCCAACGGTGTCAAGCGAGGACGCGTATGCAATGGAGCCATATCGCGAAACCCTTCCATACGTCGGCTTGAGCCCGCACACACCGCAAAAAGCCGCTGGTTGGCGGATGGAGCCGCCTGTATCTTCCCCGATAGAAAACCATCCAATCCCTGCGCTCAAAGACGCCGCAGAGCCTCCACTGGATCCGCCAGGA
>JAUYPR010000070.1 GCA_030695785.1 bacterium | reverse complement strand
CTTTGCCGCCAGTGGTGAGATACATCCAACGTGCTTTTGGAAGCTCGGAAAGTTTGTACGTGCGCGGCACATAGTAGGGCAGAATCGTCCGCTCACTCTCGTGGACCAGAATAACCGAGGTATTGGTCTGCCCGCCTTTTTCTTCTTCGACCATCCGATCATCAACATGCTCTGCCCGAAGTTTCTTTCGAACAAACATCCCAGCTGCATCGTCCCCATGCACCGCATAGAGTCCAACATGGAATCCCAGCCTACTGACCCCGACCGCGGTATTGGTGGCACTGCCGCCCACGTCTGTTGCAAACGTATTAACCGGGACTTTGTCTTTATATTCGATCTCAAGATACGCTTTGTGTTGATGCGGCACCCGCCGCACCCGCGCCTCGTTCAACGTGAGAAAAATATCGTAGGTAATATCACCGATGGCAAAAAGATCAAACACTCCATCAGTATACTTGGTTGTGTGAACCAATATCATGGAGAATAATTCCATCTTTTACTTTTTCATACACGAGTCGAATATCCCCAGTAATTGAAAATGCCCGAAATCCAATTAATTTTCCTCTCAATGGATGATCACGTAACAACGGATGGTCTGGAGAGTCGCGAAAAAGCCCCACGCGATCTTTAAATCGTATATATAGTTCTTGATTCGGAAGAATTCTTTTCTCGAAGCGCTTAAGAAATCTTCGCGAGTACAGGATTCTTACGGCCATGAAGCTGATCCATCAGGTCATTGACATCTTTCGCTTCATAAAGAGCAACCTTCCCAGATCGAACGTCTTCCTGCATTTTCAAATAGCGCTTCTCTGCGCGCGTCGACAGTTGAACAGCCTCTTCGATGTGCATGTGCAGGGTACGAGCCGCAATCTTGCGGAGGATGATTCGAACCATCTCCTGAAGAGATGAGAAGCCTTGCCGATATGCTTCTTTTTCGGCTTCTTTACGCCATACCATCGGCATAGGGATCTGTAACACAGTTTTCTCCATATATTACCATTATACTATTTTGATAATACCGTGTCAAGATGATCGATTGTTTCCTCCAGATCCCCTCTCTCCTCTTCCACTGGCCCCTTTGCACGGAGGTCTCTTTCCCGAACCAGGAAAAAAATATTCACGATCGTTTGCATTTGGGGATATCGGTCAAACACCCTTAAACACAACAATAACATCCGTCGAAGTTCGACGTAGGTCATCTTGTATGGTTCGAAAACGCACACATCAGAGGCCCCTCGAACTCTCCTGGCGATACAATACATAATATCTGCGGTCCCATGTGAAAGTCCGATCGCGGCGAAGTCCACCTTTTGTTCTCCCTCAGGGCAACTTGCGAGGAGCATGGTCATTGCGTCACGGTTCCATACTTGAAACCTGTCGGTTATTCTCTGCGGCGATTCAATAAAACCTTCCGGAAAAGACATCCCTCCAGTTTCGTCAGGGATCCGGGGTCGCTGAATGGAATTTCGAAGATCACTCTTACCCAGAGCGATGTGAGCGGCCGTGATAAGTTCGTTGAAATTATCCGCATAAATCTGTTGTCGACGAAAGTACTCCAGTTTCGTCCAACACAAGGCAGAAAAAGCAAGAAATACATCGCGTGAGAAAAAGGAAAACACACTTTTTTTATGCTGCTCACTCATAATGGAAATAACCCCATGCCTCCGTGCAAGACCGTAGAGGCGGTCAACATCGAGTAATGGCAGACTTGACACTTTCCAAACGTATTCTCTAGCCATCCTGGCGCTAAGAGGCCACGTGATCATCAAAGTACGCTGTGAGATAATATGGAGGAAGCTCGCCAACGGGTCTGATGCAACTCCCTGAAAAAGTATCTCTGTCTGGATACTGGGTGTAGACGGCCTGGGTTGGTGTTCAACAAATACCATAATGCTCTCCTCGCTTGCAGATTTTATCTGAGAGTGCTGTCGTATGCAAGTGAAGGAGGCTATTTCTTCCTCATGACGCTCCGGACGGCAATGACAATATCATCTGCCGTCAAATGATATTTCTTGAGAAGTTCTTCACTCTTCCCGCTTTCGCCAAACGAATCCGGCATGGCGACCATTGCAATGGGGACTGGACACAACTGACTCAAGACCTCGGCAACTGCGCTTCCTAAACCTCCATTGATCTGATGTTCTTCCGCCGTGACGATTGCACCAGTTTTCTTGGCGACATCAATGATTGCGTCGCGGTCAATTGGCTTGATGGTGTGGATGTTGACGACGGTGGCAACAACCCCCTCTTTTTCGAGGATTGATGCCGCTTCAAGCGCTTGAGCAACCATCATGCCGCAGGCGATAATCCCGACGTCTTTGCCTTGTTTGAGAATCTGCGCTTTGCCGATCTCAAAAGACTGACCCTCGGCAATCACCACCGGACTCGCGGCACGGCCAAGTCGAAGATACGCCGGCCCAATTTGGGAAGCAAGTGCGATAGTTGCTTGTTTTGCTTGCCCCGCGTCACAAGGCACGATGACGGTCATGCCCGGAAGCGCGCGCATCGCGGCAATGTCTTCCATCATCTGGGCAGATGCGCCATCTTCGCCGGTACTGATGCCGCAGTGTGTGGCGACGAGTTTGACATTCAGATTCCCGTAACAAATCGTTACGCGAATGTGGTCATACGGCCGCAAAAGAAATGAGCCGAATGACGAAGCAAATGGAATTTTTCCGACCAATGACAAGCCCGCGGCAATCCCCACCATATTCTGCTCAGCAATCCCCGCCTCAATAAAGCGGTCGGGAAATTCTTTTTGAAACCACTCGGCCCTGGTCGAGTCAGCTAAATCGGCGGACAACGCGACAACGGCGGGATTGGTCTTGCCGAGCTCAACCAACCCTTCCCCAAATCCGTCCCTGGTTGCTTTCCCTTGACTCACCCTGCTCCTTTCAACGACTTCAACCCCTCTTCAAGTTGTTCCGGCTTCGGCGCTTTGCCGTGCCAGGAATGGTCATTCTCCCACGCCAATACTCCTTTACCCATGGTCGTTTTCGCAAGAATGACGGTCGGACGGTCGATGAAACGAACTGCTGCGAATGCATCCAGGACCTCTTGCATCTCATTCCCATCACACTCAACCACATCCCATCCAAAGGCTTG
>JAUYPR010000067.1 GCA_030695785.1 bacterium | reverse complement strand
GCAAACGCAAGAAGAAAGTGTTAGCCAGAGCCGCCAATCGCTCGGCGCCGCCCAACAGCTTAAGGAACGAACCGTACAACTCGCTGAATTGCGAGAGAAAAAACTGCGTGAAAAGAGCCTTGCAGACAACGAAATACGAATATATAACGAACTAGCACTCGCCTTCGGCAAGCGCGGGATCCAGGCCATGCTGATTGAAACCGCAATCCCTGAAATCGAACTTGAGGCAAATAGCCTCTTGGATAAACTCACCGACGGCCGCATGCGTCTCTCTTTGTCCACCCAACGCGAGAAAAAAACGGCGAAAAAAGGGGAGGAGGACTTTATAGAGACACTCGACATAACCATTGCTGATGAGGCTGGCGAGCGACCCTACGATTTGTACTCTGGCGGAGAGGCATTCCGCGTGAACTTCGCGCTCCGCCTTGCCATTTCTAAACTCCTCACTATGCGCGCTGGGGCACAACTGCAGTTCCTCATTCTCGATGAAGGGTTTGGCACGCAAGATGCGGAAGGGCGCGAACGGCTGATTGGCGCGATCAACGCGATCCGGGACGACTTTGAAAAGATTCTCGTCATCACCCATATTGATGAACTAAAAGACGCCTTCCCTGTTCGGATCGATGTGCAAAAGGTTTCCGGCGAGTCAACGTTCACTCTGCTACAATAACAACGTAAAGCGCATATGTGGGAAAAGATCTTCCGTCGTTTGCATGTATCCAAAGGCCAACTCTTCTTTCTTCTTGCGTTGTGGATTGCGTGGGGAGTGGTGCTGATATTCTGGCCGGCGCCGTCGTCGATTGAGGTTCTTGGCATCGAGCACACCGTTTTCTTTGTGCCACTTTTTGCCGCCATCCTCGTTACCGTCTATCTCCTTACCCACCACCCGCGGCGGTCCATTCTGATTGCAGTCGGTGTCGTCAGCCTTGCCATGATGCAGCTTTTTCGCATGGTCACCATTCTGAATACGTTTCTGTTGGTTGCCAGTGTGCTTCTGGTTGAATTCGCCTTCCACCAACGCCGGAGGAGAAAAAGTTTACTGAGGAAATTTTGAGGCGTTGATTGTCAATAGTTCCGTAAAGCGGTAACGTGAACCTCTGAAGTTTTCCCCTGATGTTTGATGTTATCCGTGATAAGCAGTCCGCCTAACGCCTTTGCAACAGAAAGAAATGCCGCATCGTAATATGTCATCTTGGAATCCCGCGCCATCTCATAGCTTGATCTCGCTAACTGTTCAGTTTCATCAAGAAAAGTAATTGGGAGTGCGTAGAAAACTCCAAGTGAGATGGATACTTGTGACAATGGTAACTCTTTCCCCTTCAACAGTGCATTTCCCACTTCATATTTTGCCAGCTCCGCTGCATAAAGCTCAATTTTCCCAGCTTCGGCATCGCGGAGAATCTTGTCAGCCTGTTCAAGATGTTCTTCCTTATCACTGGAAACCCACTTCACGATGACGGATGAGTCGACGACAATCTTTTTTGCCATTCAACGCTTTTCCCTATCTTTTGCAATAAACGCAGAAAGGTTTCCTCGCTTCCCCTGAAACGAACGCGAAACGTCGATCGCATGCCAAAGGCTCTCCCAATCTACTCGCTGGGATCGCCGATGAGGACGAATGACGATTTTATCTGAAGACTCCGAAGCAATCGTCACGACGGAAGCAGGCCGTGCCCACTTCTGGAATGCACGGATCTCTTCGGGAATTGTCAGCTGCCCTCGATCACGGATCACTCCAATTATTTGCATGTTGGACATATATTCAGAATATCAGAAAATCAGAATTTTGTCAAGAGGAATAGCTCCGCGCGATCGCAGAAGGAGAGCAGACAGAACAAAATCATTGTCTCCACACACGTATCACAAATATCAAGATCGTGAAGTATTCTCCATAGAAATCCGATTCCCTCATTCAAAACTCCTCCTTCTCCTGGCGGTAAATCCTCTTTCTTCTGATACAATACGTTTATGGTCAAGCCTTTTTTTATCACCACTCCCATTTATTACGTGAACGACGTGCCGCACATTGGGCATACACTGACCACGGTTGTCGCTGACATCATTGCCCGGTCCCACAAGCTGCGCGGAGAAGAAGTATTTCTTCTCACGGGCACGGATGAACATGGCGCGAAAGTGGCAGAGGCTGCAAAAAACGACGGACTCTCTCCACAAGCCTATACTGATAAGGTCACGAAAACTTTTTCCGAGATCTGGCCAAAGCTTGGGATTCAGGTCGACTATTTTATCCGGACGACAAATCCCGATCACGTGCGCATTGCACAAGCATTCCTGCAAAAGCTGTATGACCAGGGCGCGATGTATAAAGATTGGTATAGAGGACTCTACTGCATTGGGTGTGAGAAGTTTCTCACGCAAGATGATCTAACAGACGGAGTTTGCCCGTTCCACCCGAATCGCAAACCGGAAAAACAAAAGGAAGAAAACTACTTTTTCAAACTGAAAAGCTTTATCCCAACCCTGATCGATGCACTGACGGACGAACATCATCCGCATCATTACGACATTCTCCCATTGTCGAAAAAAAACGAGGTTCTCAGTAAACTCAAACTCGGTGTTTCTGATTTGTCGATCTCGCGGCAGAAAGTGGAGTGGGGGATTCCCCTGCCATGGGATAGCGGCCAAACCTGCTACGTGTGGGTGGAAGCGTTGATGAACTATTACTCGGCGCCGCAGATTATCGGCAAGGAGTTGTGGCCTGCGGATGTGCATTTGGTCGGGAAAGAGATTTTGTGGTTTCATAGTGTCATTTGGCCCGCGCTGCTGATCGCGGCTGACCTCCCTGTTCCAAAAACGATCTTTGCCCACAGTTTCTACATGATTGACGGACAGAAAATGTCCAAGTCATTAGGAAACGTCATCGCGCCGCAGAAACTCATCGAGAAATTTGGCGCAGACGGCACACGCTACCTTTTGGCTCAATCATTTCCATACGAAAATGACAGTAATGTTGGATGGGGTGCGTTCACCAAAACATACAACGCCGATCTTGCCAACGGCTGGGGGAACGTGGTTCAAAGGGTTTCGAAACTTGCGCACGATGCAGATATTGCGGGAAAAAAGACGAGTGAGGTTATAACGCTATATCAAGAATATTATAATGCAATGGATACATTTCGTTTCCATGATATTTTGAGCCATGTCTGGGTCAATATTGCGGAGGTAGACAGACTGATCGACCAAAACAAGCCGTGGGAGCTGGCCAAAGTCGATCCAAAAAAAGCAAGGGTCGTTCTTGAAGATTTGATCATGCGCGTTTTGCGTATCAATACTCATCTCAAACCATTCATGCCAGAAACATCGAAAGAGATTGAAAGGCGGCTGACGTCAAGCCCTGTTGAAGTTGGCCCTCCGTTGTTTCCGCGCGTTACAGAACAGCCATGACGTTCATTGATACCCATTGCCATCTGCAATTTGAGGCATTTGAGAACGATGCTGCCAGTGCTATTGACCGCGCAAAAAAAGCAGGTTGTGAGGCTCTGATCGTTGTTGGAGCCATGTTGGATTCGAGCGAAAAGGCAGTCGCCTTTGCACAAATACATGACGGCCTCTTTGCCTCAGTCGGCATCCATCCGCACCATGCGGATAAAGTTTCAGTGGACGATGTGAACACATTGGAACCTCTTGCAAAACAAGAAAAGGTCGTGGCTATCGGTGAAATTGGGCTTGATTATCATCCGTATGAGTCAAATGGTATGGTTGACAAAGAGGTCCAGAAACGTCTGCTTTTGGCCCAGTTTTCGCTTGCCCGACGATTATCATTGCCAATCATCATCCATTGCCGCGATGCGTGGACAGACCTCTTTCCTCTCGTCGCACAATATATAGAGGCAGGAGGAAAACCGGGTGTATTCCACTGTTGGAGTGGAAATAAAGACGACGCGCAGCGCGCGCTCGACCTCGGCTTTTTCATCTCTTTTGCCGGCAACCTCACCTACTCGCCTCGCCGAAGCCTTGGCGAAGGCGGGTCCGACAGTTCTTCTACAATCCAAACCGTCGCCAAAACCATTCCACTTGACAGAATCCTTTTGGAAACCGATAGCCCCTACCTCGCTCCCCAACCGATCCGCGGGACGCGCAACGAACCCGCCTTCATTATTCACACGGCCGAATTCATCGCCCGCCTTCGAGGGACCTCAGTCGAAGCGGTTGCCCACACCACCACCGCCAACGCAAAACGGGTGTTTGGGTTAGACTGAAAGATTACTTCCGTTTCTGCTTGAAATATGCTGGAAACATATAACGGAGGTTGTTCGGATGAGTAATCCCGATCCTTCGAAACCGCTTGAGCTTTAAAAGATCTTTGTCGGCAGTGACAATCAGGTTTGCTTCCCCTGCAACTGCACACGCGAGAATCTTGTTATCATCAGGATCCCGCGTGATGACATCCATCTCGCCCTTCGGAAGAACCATGATGCTGATCTCTCGCATCCTCCTGACGAATATGTCGATATCCTCTTCTTCCCAGGAAAATTTTCTTGAAAGTTTCTCCTGCAATTCGTCCAAAATTTCCTCCGAGGAGACCAGCACAACCTGCCCATCTACTACCATCTCAAGAACAGCCTCTGAAAAACCGCCCCGGAGGGCGGCTGCAATAAAGATGTTGGTATCAAGTACAATGCGCATTAGCTCGCTATTCTCTCAACATCATCCACGGTTTCGATCCCAAGACGACGCGCTGTTTCTTCACCGAGACGACGAATACGCGCCCAATCGCGATGAAAGAGGTAGTTTCGAATGGCATCGCGAACGACTTCACTTGTTGTCTTTTGTTCTTGACGTGCAAGACGTCTCACCGTCCGATCCATGAGGAGCGGGACAGATACATTTAAAATATGTCGCTGACCGTTCATGTAATATAGTGTATTACAAATGAGTGATGCTTGTCAATACCAAACCAACAGCAGAGTTCTCTTCAAATATGCGATAATACTCCTGGAATGAATAAACTCAGCCATTTTTTCCGTTCTCATCCGCGCCTCATCAACCGCCCTTTGGAAATAGTGCCCGGAGCATTTTCGTGGTCGCTTTTAACCGCCCCGTTTTGGGCAAGCTTTATTTGGCCCCATTACATCGCATATTTCGTGCTGTTTTTTGACATTTATTGGCTCTATAGATCTATGTCATTTGCCTATTATTTTACCAACGGGTTTATCCGTTTGCGCGCACAAGAAAACATTGACTGGCGCAAAGCGTCGGAAGATATCCCTGGTTGGAAAAAGGTGCACCACGTCATTATTATCCCCACCTTCAAAGAACCGCTCCATATTCTCAATCGAACATTTAAGGCACTCGCGGATCAGCAGATCCATAAAACACAGCTCTCTTTGATCTTGGCAACTGAAGCGCGCGATGCGGACGCATTGGGAAAAGCAGATGCGCTACAGAAAGAATACAGCGGCCGCTTTGCAAACTTTTGGGTCACCGTGCATCCGGATATTGAAGGCGAAGTCAAAGGAAAATCGTCCAATATGTCCTGGGCGGCAAAATGGGCCAAACAAAAACTGGTGGATGGGATGGGCATGGACATAAACGATATCACCGTGACGTCGTGCGACGCGGATTCCCGCATCCATCGTAAGTATTTCGCAAGCCTCACCTACCACTTTCTTCAAGATCCACACCGCTTCTACCGCTTTTGGCAAGCGCCGGTCGTGTACTATGCGAATATTTGGCGGGTTCCTCTGCCGGTGCGCATTGTGGCCACATTTTCAAGCACTTGGAGCATCGCCAAAGCCATGCGCGAAGATAAACAGATCAATTACTCAACCTATTCATTAAGCCTCAAGCTTGCACACGAAACAGGCTACTGGTCGGTCGACGTGATTCCAGAAGATTACCATATGTTCCTCAAAGCATTTTTCCGTCTGGGCGAAAAAGTGGTGGTCAAAAGCATCTTTCTTCCTGTCTACGCAGACGCGGCAGAATCGCGCAACTATTGGTCGACCATGCAAAACCAATACAAGCAGCTGCAGCGCTGGGCGTGGGGCGTGACCGACGATCCATATGCCATTAAAAAATTCTTCCTGCGCTCAAAACTGCCGCTTTTGCCGCGCTTTATGCGCACAGCCAGGCTTTTGGAAGACCACTTCCTCTGGCCGGTGAATTGGTTTATTCTCACGATTGGCGCCGTCATTCCGCCGCTCATTAATCCCCTATTTGCGGAAACCATCATCGGTTATAACCTCCCCCGTTTTGCGTGGTGGATTATTACGTCAACGTCAGTCTTTTTCGTCATTGTGTTGATTCTCGATTCCTTCATCCGCCCCCCGCGGCCGGCTGGGATTGGCGTCCACAAGCTTCCCCTCATGTATTTACAATGGCTCACGCTTCCCATCGTCGGCTTCTTCTTCTCCGCGCTTCCCGCCATGGATGCGCACACCCGCCTCATGCTCGGCAAATACCTCGAGTACCGCGTGACGGAAAAGGTGTGACGAGCGGTCTGGCTTGACATGCGGAAAAACCATCACTATAATACTATCTTTATATGCACAATGAACTTCTCCATCCCGAACATCAAGGCGCGCCGTATGAAACACACATCATAAACAACGCGAAGCGCACACTGCAGATGGTGTGGAGTCTTTGGGGTGAAAGATTTGAAGAAGAACTTCATCGCGCTCAAAATGAAGGGGGACATCCAAGCCTCGTCAGCTTTCTTTTTGGAGAAATCTCGACCCAACTTCTTTCGAGACGACAAAACAATTTACGCCATGGTGTCGTTCGACGACTTCGGCATGCACAGCAAAACCTCAAGCCAATGCTCGTTACAGCTATCCCTCTCTATACAGATGAGAAGTAGCATCATCAAAAAACAACACATCGACTATAATTAAAGTATGCGCTTCCCACCTGCTCTCCTCGTTATCCTCGTTCTGACGTTGATTCTGCGACTACCAAGCCTATTTGAGCCATATTGGTATGGAGACGAAGGCATTTTTGCCGCAGTTGCACATCAAATGCTCCAGGGCGATCTTCTCTACAGAGACACCTGGGACAACAAACCGCCCATGATCTATCTTTTGTATGCAGCTGTTTTCGCCGTATTCGGCGTGGAGCTTTTTTGGGTGAAGCTCTTGGCAACCCTTTCCATCCTCGGGACGCAGCTGCTTCTCTTTTTTCTTTTGCGACGATTGACGTCCGATCGCATAACCATGGCCGGGGTTGCTGTGTTTGGCTTCTTGGTGAGTCTGCCGACATTGGAAGGAAATCTCGCCTTAACCGAAATCTTTATGCTCCCAGCCATTGTCGGTGCATGGTTCATAGCCCTTGCGCGGCCGCAACAACTGTTTTGGGCAGGGGTATTGATGAGTATACCTTTTTTACTCAAACCTGTTGCAGGACTTGAATTTGCCGCGCTATTCTTCTTCGTTGTTTTTATCAAAACATATGTCTGGAGGCAAAGGGTATTCCTTTGCTTGGGCTTCGCAGTTCTTCCTACCCTTCATCTTTTTCTCTTTACCGCATGGGGCGCTTTGCACGATTTTATCTTCGCTGCATTCCTGTTTTTTGGGGGGTATCTTGCCTGGACGCCTGGGCAAACCCAAACCTCAAGCGACCTACTCCTCAAGATCGGACTGTTTTCCCTCGTTGTCACCCTCACCTTCATCTGGTCAAGCGCAAAGCGCAAAGATCTCTTCGAGCTCCTCGAGTCTGAGCGACCTCGGAGTCGAAGACCTGAGCCTCAGAGCCGATGGCCTGAGCTTGTCGAAGGGTCAAAACGAACCAAAGAAAAAAACGCAGAAACCATTGCAATGCTGGTTTTATGGTTTGCCGCAGCATGGACATCGGCATTGTTCGCCGGCCGGCCATATCCGCATTATCTCATTGAAGCAGGAACAGTCACGGCCATAATGTTGACATTGACTCCGACCCTTCTCCGATCAACAACAAAGGCAGGGCGCGCTTTTCTCCTTCTCACGCTCTTTCTCTTTTTCATCCGTGGGGCAATGATTTTTCCGTCTCTGCGCGTCTTTACCGATCAATCATTCTTGAGGGCTGATTCCTATTATCAAAACTTCCTCGCGTTGGTGGCAAAAGACCAATCAGTTGCATCCTACAATGACTGGTTTGATACAACCGTGAACCGGAACGAAAAGATCGGAGCCTTCCTGCAACAAAAACTTGGACCAGACAAACGTGAGCGCCGCGTGTATCTTTGGGGCGATGCGCCCTGGATCTACTCACGCGCTAACCTTGACAATCCAGTCCGTTATGTGGTTGCGTTTCATGCACTGGAAATTCCGTCCGGCCGGGAAAACGTCATCCAAAAACTTCAAGAGCACCCACCCTCCATGATCATTGTCCTTCACTCAACCGCCGGATTTCCTGCATTAGAACGACTATTGGCCAAACAGTACAAAGAAACCGATACCGTTGCCGGAGCCGCAGTATTTTCTCTGCTACAATAGGGCATGGGTATGTTTCGCGATGATGCGTTCCTTCGGCGCACCACGCTCGTGACCGGATTTATCCTGCTCATCACCCTTGTTATCCTCGCCGTATTCTTCGATAAACTTCCTCGTATCATTCCCCTTTGGGTGACGCTTCCGTGGGGAGAAGGGCAACTGGCGCCGATGATGTATCTTTGGATTCTCCTCGGTCTCACCGTTGGTGTCTTTGTTGGCAATCTTGTCCTCGGCCGCCTGTTTTTCCGAACCCCAGCTTTGAGCCGGCTGTTTGTCGGCACGGCGACACTCCTTGCGTTCATGACCCTCGCTGTCGTGGTTCGGCTGATTGGGGTGTTTTTGGTATGAATCTCCTCTTCCCGTTCCTCTTGAGCACCGTACTTGGACTCATCTTGACACCGCTTACCATTTGGTTAGGTGCACGCTTTGGGCTGGTGGATGATCCGAAAACGCACCGCCACCCAGCCATTTTGCATGCGAAACCAATTGTCCGCGCAGGCGGGATTCCTTTATACCTCGGTGTTGCCATTCCGACGCTCTTTCTTCTCCCATTGGACAAAGCAGTGATCGGCATCCTTTTGGGCGGGCTGTGGGTGGTGGGTATTGGCGTCCTGGATGATAAATTTGACATTCATCCGTATCTCCGATTTTGCTCCAACCTCATCGCTGCCCTCATTGTCGTCGTTTCCGGCATTGGCATCCACTTCATCACCAACCCGTTTGGCGGAATTATCTATCTTAACCATATCATTTGGTCCATTGATCTTTTTGGTCAACACACCATTGTGGTGTGGGCCGACCTTTTAGCTCTCCTTTGGATTCCGTGGACCATGAATATGTTGAACTGGAGCAAAGGGGTGGATGGACAGATGCCGGGCATTGTCATTATTGCCGCAATCGTCCTCGCCATCCTATCGATGCGTACCGGACCGGTGAATGAAGAACAATGGCGGAGCGCGTTTCTTGCCACGACACTAGCCGGTTCGATGCTTGGGTTTTTAGCGTTCAACTGGCACCCGGCCCGCATTTTTCCCGGCTACAGCGCGACATTTGCCGGGTTTTTACTTGCTGTATTAGCAATTTTTTCGACTGGAAAGATCGCAACCGCGGTCCTTGTTTTGGGTATTCCCACCATTGACGCCATCTTTACCGTTGGGCGGCGGATGATACAGCACCATAATCCTTTCTTTGGCGACCGACTGCATCTACACCATCTTTTGCTCGACCTCGGGTGGAAGCAAGAGAAAATTGCGTTGTTTTATTGGATGCTTTGTGCTATGTTGGGGATAGCCGCGCTGCTGCTCCCAAGCCTGGGAAAGTTTTCAGCGGCCATCTTGATAACGCTTGTCGTCGGAGGAATACTTTTATGGTTGCACGCATTCTTGGCATCGGACGAAGTCTCCGGCCGCGCCAGTGGTTAAAAAACGCGGCAGTGTTTGCCGGAATTGTGTTAACCGGTCGCCTGACTGAACCCGCCGCGATCATCTCCGTCATACAGGCATTTCTTCTGTTTAATGCCGTGTCTTCCGCTATGTATCTTGTGAATGACGTATTGGATCGGGAACGCGATTTGCAACATCCGTTCAAACGGTACCGACCCATTGCGCGGGGATTGGTTCCGGTGCGCCTTGCATTAACCTTGGCGTTCGCGCTCATTATGGTCAGCCTTCCTCTGGCATATGCCCTGAACATAAACTTTTTCGTTGCCGTCGTCCTGTATCTTTTACTGCAAGTCGCCTATTCATCGTTCCTCAAACACATCATCCTTGTTGACGTCATGGCCATTGCGGTTGGGTTTATTCTGCGTGTGTATGCGGGGGTATGGGTCATTGACGCGCATCTGTCGGTGTGGTTTTTCCTGTGCGTTCTCTCTGGGGCGCTCTTTTTGGCCATTGCGAAGCGCAGATCGGAACTCACGCTCTTGGGAGCCCAGGCGGAGTCGCACCGCAAAATTCTCTCCCATTACCCTGCCGCGCTTTTGGATATCCTCACGACCATGTTCGCGACAGCTGCGTGGCTCTCGTATGCCATGTTTGTTTTTTTGTTTGAAGGGTATGAACCGCGGCGCAGGTTTGCGGAATTTCTGACGGATTTCTTTTCTCAATCGGCTGAAAACACCAAGTGGCTCATGCTCACCGTGCCCATTGTGACGTATGGCGTGATGCGCTATCTCTACATTGTGTACGAGAAAAAGCAGGGCGAGTCTCCGGAGCGGGTGCTGTTGTCGGATAAACCGATGTTGGCCACCGCCGTGTTATGGGTTGGAAGTGTGATCGGGATTTTGTATGTTTTGGGGAAGTAAAGGGAAACTACTCCTTGAGAATCTCCACAAACTGCTGGGAGACCCACCCATCCGTACCGTCTTCAAGTTTCACCTTCACCCACCCATCACCCTCCTCAAGCAAAGGGACGGTGTCGCCAGTGGTGAGCTTGGCGATCTCTACTCCTGACAAACTGGGGCTTCCGCGCACCCGCAACCACCCGGTTGCGGTTTCAAGCACCCGCACCTCTTGTTTTTGAACCGCACTGACACTGGCTTCTTTCGGAAGCTCACTTTTTGAGGGGGGTTGACCGAGTCTGGGCAGCTGCATGAAGACATTGGTCGCAAATCCCTTCTCCACATGGAGCCCCACGATGCTACGGCTCTCATACCCCTCTTTTTCCAAACGGACGCTGTGCGGCCCCAGAGCTGCGGTGGGGAGGCTCAACGGCGTCATCCCAACCTGCTCTTCATCCACCACCACCTTTGCTCCATCTGGTACAGAGGTCAGAATCATCCCTTCCCCACGCGTTCCTGTCACAATTTCCGTCGCTTCCTCCTCTGGCGCAGGCGCAAAGCGGTGAGCAACCATGGTCCACACACTGCCTATAAACTCAACTTCCTGTGTCCAGGCGGCATCTTCCCGCACCAATCGGAGGGTCTTTCTCCCGGTCGGCAACCCCTCCTTGCTCAAGGGGGTTTTCCCAACGTGCTCGCCGTCTAAAAACACGGTGGCTTCCGGCTCAGCAGTCACACGGAGCGCCGCTTTTCCACCCTCGAAATTACACCCTGGGAGGAAAAATGCAGGGAAGAAAAGGGCCAAAACAACAAAAGTTTTTCCCATATATGCATTTAGTCTATCATACAAACCACCTGTACTTTATCCACGAAGTTATCCACAAAGACCCATAGTGTATATCTCAAATGGACCTATAATCGTTTGACTTTTCAGCCTCTTTCTGGTACGATAAGCTTTCTCCTGGAGGACCAGGACATGGTTACATCTTTCCTGCCAAACTGCCAATCCATTGCGGTCCAAACGCGAAGGAAGATAAGACGATTCAAATGCACCTTTTGGGGGTTTCGTGCTATTCGCGTCTACCTGACTTTCGGACTCCTCTTTGTGCTCCTTTCTGCACGGATCCACGACCCATTGCTCGTGGAGCTGCCTTTCCCTACATACGCTGTGATTAGCCCCGCACAAGCAGAGGCCGGACTGAAAGCGAATGTTGCGGCAGGCGTATTGCCAACAGATATCCAGTTCCCGGTTACTGGAAACCTCACCACCCGCTTTTCTGCCTTTCATCCTGGAATTGATATCCTTGCTTCAACTGGAACAAGTATTTATCCATATGGTTCTGGAAAGGTTGTTGCAACGCGCTTTGAGGATATAGGTTTAGGGCGCTCGATTGTCATTGACCACGGAGAGGGGTTGCTGTCTGAATACGGTCATTTGAGCGTGATTATGGTGAAGCCTGGAGATAACGTCGGGATGGATACGGTTATTGGTGAAGTGGGTTCAACTGGCCGCTCCACCGGCAGCCATGTGCACCTTGAAATTACCGACCAGGGAAAACGGGTCGATCCCCTCCGATACCTTCCAAACGAGTAATCGTAACCCTTTTGGTTGAAGAAATCATTACTATGGGGTAGAATAGTACCTATGGGGAATGAACGTATCTACACACATCAAAGGCAAGAGAGACAGGAAGAATATGCGACGTTCCTTGCCTTACCTGAAATAGCTCCGCTACACTCTGACCTGGAGTCAACCAGAGAAAACCTCGTTGCGGTGACGGAAAACGTCCAAATGCTGAAAGCAGAAGACTCGTCCAAACGTGCAGATGCGCAAAAACAAATGACTCTTCTTCAGGAAGAAATCCAACGATTTTCACCCGCTACCCCTAGCCGTCTCCCCCGTGACCCCAGAAAGGAAATTGCCACTGGAGATACACAAGCAGTAAAAGATAGAACACGGGTTCTCCTCGGCCTTGTCCGCACAACGCACCCTTTACCTCTCCGGCTTCTCGCTCGCTTGCTTTCCCGCCCCCACCACCCCAAACTGGACGTCGTGCGGCAAGAACTCTCCGATTTTGAACGTCAGTTGGAGCTCGAAACGGATACACAGGCAGATTCTTTGTCAAAGCTTGAAGAACAAAAGGTGCTCTTCCGAAATGAGTTCGACCTTGCAGAAGCTCGCTTTCACGACGAACTGCTTCCATGGGCAGCGGAAACACCAGATCGGTCTGCACTGTATGGAAAACTCTACTCAACGCGCGCCATTGACGCCATCCAGGCGTATATGCAGAATTGTTTGGACGATCTTGAGCCCAACGACTTTCTCCGCTACATTCACTGGACGATCGGGCAAGTGGAGGAGAACAGGTGGAATCAAAATGTTATGCACGCCTTTGATGCATTTTTGCGGCCGTTCTTTCCAGGATTGGTCGCTGAAGACATTTTCTCCTGGAAAAAAGAAGGGGGCGTGGAAGGTGTTCAAGGGCTCCTTCGCGCATACTTCCGACCGGCCGAGCTTGCCTCAATCGAATCTGCCGAGCGACCCGTTGATCAGGAAACGCGCGTT
>JAUYPR010000012.1 GCA_030695785.1 bacterium | reverse complement strand
TGAAAAACACTCCTGATTTACCCTCGACTACTGATTCTTTGTAGCCTCCGCCATAATACGCAACAACAGGCGTTCCGCAAAGCATTGATTCAACAGGCGTCATTCCAAAATCCTCATCTTCGGAGGCAAAAAGAACCGCAGTGCAGGCTTGAACCAATGCCCGCAATCGATCATCGGAGATTTCTCCAAGGAATGTGACAGATACACCCGCCAATCTTCGCAGCCGTTTCTCCTCACTCCCCCGCCCGACGATTTTGAGGCGCACGTCTGCTTTCTCTGCCGCTCGTATTGCAATATCGACATGCTTTGCGAAGGTCAACCGCGACACAACCAGAAAAAACGGCTCCTCGTCCTCTGCCTTTGCAAACGGCGGCTCGGAAAACTTCTCAACGTCGACAGGCGGATACACGACCTCGGCATCTCGTCCGTACAATCGCTTAATGCGGCGTGCGACCTCCGTAGAATTCGCGACAAGAACATCCGGCCGCTGGCTTGCCACCACGTCGTATTGCCGCAGGAATGGGTTCGTCGCCAGCCCAAACAATTGGCTCCACCACTGCTGCCGCCAGTTGCTTCCGGACGGATATCCCCACAAAAACCTGGGTGGTGTGTGGATATAGGAAATATGCAGTGTTTCCGGCTTGGTCAGGATACCTTTGGAAAAATATGAGCTCGTAGAGGAAATCACCACGTCGTACCCGTCAAAATTCAACGTCTCCCAAAACAACGGGGCGAGCAATCGGTAGCCAGACTTTAACTGTTTCCAGAAAGGGAGAAGGCGCGCACCGGTTTGGCGGATATCCCAATTGGCGAATCGTTCCTTATGAGGACCCAAAGAGGACACATCGGCCACCATGGTAAAGACAGGGGCGTCGGGCCAAAGTTCATGCAACGCCTCCAAAACCCGCTCGGCCCCGCCGTATTCTGTCAGATAGTCATGAACGATTGCGACTTTCATGAGAGATCCAAAATCTCCATTTCTCCCCAATTCTTCCCGGTTTTCACTTCAACCACGAGCGGCACAGACAGCTTTATGGCCCCCTCCATCTTTGTCTTGACCATTGAGGCAACCTCACTTACCCCTACCTCTTCCACTTCAAACAACAACTCATCATGTATTTGTAGTATCATCCAATACCTCTTGCCCTGAGCACCGATCGCAACCATGGCAGTGTTGATAATGTCTGCTGACCCGCCTTGGATAGGAAAGTTCAGTGCCATGCGCTCGCCGGCTGCACGGATGCGTTGGTTTTGCGCGTGCAATTCCGGCAGCGCCCGGCGTCGTCCGAGCAGTGTCAGGGCAAACCCCAAGTCAGACGCCTCTTGTATCGTCCGGTCCATAAATGCGCGGACCTTGGGAAACTCCTCGAAATACCGCGCAATAAACAGTTGCGCTTCTTCAAACGAAACACCCAGTGTCTTTGATAAACTCCGCGGCCCCATCCCATACATCAACCCAAACACCACCGCTTTCGCCTGCCGCCGTTCGTCTGCGGTGATTTCAGCGACCTTTTTCCGAAACATCTTGGATGCAGTCGCCGTGTGGATATCCTGCTTTTCTTCAAATGCCTGTTTGAGGCCAGGGTCTTCCGACACATGTGCCATCACGCGAAGATCAATTTGGGAATAATCTGCCGAAAGCAATACGTGCCGTTTTGGCGCAATGATGACGCGTCGAATTTTCTCTCCCCACTCCCCTTTGATCGGGATATTTTGGAGATTCGGATTCATCGATGAAAAGCGGCCAGTCACTGCTCCGCCGAGGTTAAACGTCGAATGGATCCGGCCGTCTTCCCCAATAAATCGTGGCCATGCCTCAACATAGGTGGATTTCATTTTGAACAGTTCCCGATACTGCAAAATGAGCGGAATCGCCGGGTTGCTGGCCGAGAGTTCCTGCAAAACCGACTCGTCAGTGGAACGCCCGGTCTTGGTTTTTTTGAGAACCGTGAGCCCCAACTCATCAAACAAAACAGTCGAAAGCTGTTTTGGCGAGTTGATGTTAAACTCGTGCCCGATGGCATGGAAAATTTCTTTTTCCAGCGCATCAATCTTTCTATGCAATTCTTTCCCAAGCCGGCCGAGTTCCTTTTGATCAACCAAGACGCCGTTTTTTGACATTACAAGAAGGATGGGGACGAGTTGACGGTCAAGATTGAGGATGGCGGGGGGTTGCGTCGTATCAAGCATTCCGTGGTTGGGAACTGACTCTACCGATGCTGTTGACCCGGGAAGGCGGGAGATGAGGCTTTTGAATTCTAGTTCCAAAAATACCTTTTCTGCTTTTTTCCGGTCGAAGTTGTTGACGACACATGCATCCACATCTAGCTCCAAAGGTACATCCGTCACAATCGTGGCGAGTTTTTTCGACAAAACCGCATCTTGGTATCCTTCTGCCAACTTTGCTCTGACTTTTTGGGGAACATCCACCAGATGTTTGTAGAGTTGTTCGACTGACCCAAATTGCTGCAAAAGCCCGGTGGCAGTTTTCTCGCCAATGCCAAAAACTCCCGGAATATTGTCGGACGCGTCGCCCGCGAGCGCTTTGTAGTCAATCAGTGTGGATGGTTCAAACCCATACTTTTCTTTGAATTTTTGCTCGTCGATGATTTCTGCTTCAGAGAATTTTCTTCCCGGAATATACACGGTCGTCTGTGCGTCTAACAACTGCAACGCGTCGCGGTCACCCGTCACAATGATGACTTTGAGCTTTTTTTTGCTCGCTTTCGTTTTCAAGGTTCCAATCAGGTCATCTGCTTCGTATCCGTCAAGGCCAAAAGACGGCATGTTCAAAGAAGACAGCACCTGAAACACACGCTCGTATTGCGAGGCCAACCCTTCATCCATCTCTTTGCGGTTTGCCTTGTAGCCAACATATTCGAGGTGGCGAAACGTTGGGGCTTTTCTATCCCAACACACCGCAACATATTCCGGATGCAGTTCTTTCAGCACGGTCAGGAGCGTCGAGGTGAATCCGTAGACAGCATTGATGAGTTCTCCCGCAGAGGTCGAAAGGGGCGGAAGCGCATGGTACGCCCGATGCAGAAGCGCATTCCCATCAACGAGGACAATTGTTTTCATTATGGGTATTGTACGATGAAATGAGGAATAGTGTGTTATCATTCATTTCTGTATCCCTCTAAATTGATGTTTCTTGACAACGAAGAAGAAGCTCTGCCATAATAATTGCATGTTTCCTGTCCGCGGGTCGATGACTATTATTCTCGCTGTGCTTCTTGCCCTTACCGTCAGTGCTGCGGGGTATTTTTATCTGCAAGGAAAACAAACTCCAGGGAAATCAACTATTGGATGGTTTGTGGAGGATGAAGAAAATCTTAAAAATCGCACCTTCAGTACTCCAACTCCCGATCCAACTGAGGATTGGAAAACCTATCAAAATAAATTATGGGGTTTCTCTTTAAAATACCCTCAAGATAAGTTAGTGGCATGTAGCCCTACTGATGAAAGTGGACTTAGATTATGGACCGCACCTTTTGATTGTCCGGATGGACATGATATTTTTTATGAAATTAGTGCGATAGGATATAAGCAAAACGATTACAAACAATATAAGAAACCTGCTTCGACAAGTAAAATCCAAGTTGCAGGTAAAGAGGCAACACTAAACATAATAAAGTATGATGATACGGATGGGCCATTACAATCTTCAGGGGGATCTACAGAGGTTTTAATTTCCACAAACGATGGATTGATCCAACTGGTTTTGCTTGGAGAGAAACCAGAGCAGAAGGGAAAGTTCAACCAAATCCTCTCCACCTTCAAATTTACCAAGTAAAAAGAATGACGTAATTTTCTGATAGGAAAAAATACGTTTAGATTCCAAGAAATTTATTAAGAAGCGGCACAAACGTATCCTCGTCAATCTGTGGTGCGCGGCCATTCACCCACATAGCCTTCCGACCACGCTGCTCAAGAAACCCCATTGCTTGTAAAAATCCGGCGCTTTCATGTCCCATGGAAGAAAACGCAGCCGGCATCTTTTCTTTATTCCCATAATTCACCAACCAATTGGCAAAAAGGATACTCCCGACGCGAAGAAATGACCCCATATCAATAAATCGCTCCAACCACGCTTCTTCCCGCTGTTCCATTTCAATACTCATTTGTGCCTGCGCAACCGAAAGTGTCACGTCATTATCGGAAATTTGTGTGCCTTTTGGATTGATGAGTTCAAATCGAGCACCCTGCTGTTCAAGCAAGCGCCGATACACGCGGCAGTACGCGAGATAATCCACAATTTGCGACGTTTCCTTGATACCAACGACAAGCGCCGCATGTGTTCCGCGGAGATACTCTGCGAGTTCAATTTTGAAACTCAAAGAGGAAAGAAGAGGAATTTCATAAGGTTGTACGCTCGGACCAGATGCACGAATGACCGCGGGACTATTTTTCTGAAAGACTCCATGCATGTCAACCTTTCCCGGGACCGTATCTCGTGCTCGATCCACAAATGCGAAGATTACTCTCTCTTGTGCTCTTGGAATAAACAAGTTTAAGGATCGCGTTTCAAGTATTTCCGCAGCAAATTCAACCTCTGGAGCTATAGTTGTCATTGGTGTCCCGTCGGGCAATACCCATGCGCGGGCTTGCTGTGCAAGCTTTACTCCCTCGGGTGAACGCAGCGTTTCAAAAGCAGCTTCCACTCCTTGTTTGAATTGATCTGTTATGGGTGGAAGAAGTGTTGGACCACCATTTCGCAGAAACTCTGTTGCCGCAAGCAGTAGAGCATTTTTTCCTGTAAATTGACCGAACTCACGTCGATTAAAGGTTCGTCGAAATTCCATGTTGTTCCTTGATAGAGTCTTTTACTATTTGCCGACAAGTTCTCCGAACTCGTCGCCTTCGAGGGTTTCTTTTGAAATTAATTCCGCGGCAACGCGGTCGAGTTTTTTTCGGTTGGCTGACAGAATCTTTTTGGCGCGGGCGTAGGCTTCGTCAATAATGCGCTTAATTTCCTCATCAACTTTTGAGGCAAGGCCTTCTGAGATTTGGTTGCGCTGAAACCACATCGCCTTATCTGCATCCTCCAGAAACGACGACGCAATCGGGCCAAGGTTACTCATTCCATACTCGGTGACCATGCGGCGGGCAATCGTGTTGGTTTGTTCCAAATCCGACGACGCGCCCACGGTGAAGTCTTGAAACACCAACTCTTCCGCCGCCCGCCCGCCCAAAAGCGAGATCATCATATTCACAAGGTGCGACTGGGTTTCGTTGTACCGATCGTGCGTCGGCGGAAGCATGGTGTGCCCAAGCGAAAGGCCGCGGCTGACAATAGACACGCGATGCACCGGATCCATCCCTGGTAAAAGGTGCGCGACCAACGCGTGCCCGCCTTCATGATACGCCGTCATCTTCCGCTCTGCCTCCGACTGCATCCGCTTTTTCTTGGGTCCCATTTTCACTTTTGTCGCGGCTTCTTCAATATCATCAAACACAATCGTCTTTTTGTCTTGCCGCGCGGCTAAAATCGCCGCTTCATTCAGCATGTTTTCCAAGTCAGCTCCAGAAAACCCAACCGTCCGTCGCGCCACCCGCTCCCAGGCGATGCTTTCTTCAAACGGTTTCCCTTTGCGGTGAATGTCCAAAATCGCAGTCCTACCTTCAATATCCGGCATATCCAAGACCACCCTGCGGTCAAACCGTCCTGGCCGCACCAATGCCGGGTCCAAAAGATCCGGCCTATTTGTCGCGCCCACGATGATCACATTTTCATTCGGGGTAAATCCGTCCATTTCTACCAGAATTTGATTCAGTGTTTGTTCCCGCTCATCATGCCCACCGGAAAACCCACCGATTGAACGCGCCCGCCCAATGCTTTCAATTTCATCAATAAACACAATCGCTGGCGCGGCTTTTTTCGCGGTTGAGAAAAGGTCTCTTACCCTGGACGCGCCGACACCGACAAACATTTCCATAAACTCCGAGCCGGCAAGAGAGAAAAACGGCACGCCCGCTTCCCCTGCAACAGCTCGCGCCAGTAATGTTTTTCCGACACCCGAAGGGCCAACCAAGAGCACGCCTTTCGGAATCCGCGCGCCGAGTGCCCGAAACTTCTCCGGAAATTTCAGAAATTCCACCACTTCTTCCAATTCTTTCTTCGCCTCATCCACGCCTGCAACATCCGCAAATTTCACTTTGGGTGAATCTTTGGTAAACAGCCGCGCGCGGCTCTTCCCGAACGCGAACACCGCCGATCCCGCGTCTTTGGCTTGCCGCATAAGGAAAATGAGGATGAAAACTGCAGGGAGGATGAAAAACAGGTTATTGACGATCATCGACCAAAAGGAGTTCAACGCTGGGTCCTGCACTGAAACTTTGACTCTATTCGGGTCGACCTTCCAATCCGACAAGATCTCACTTATCCCCTGCATGGGTTCTTTGTACGTCAGCACACGGTTCCCATCTTTATACAAAAGAGTAACTTTGTTTTCTTCCACCCGCAGTTCTGAAACTTTTTCATCACGAATATCCGCAATGGCTTCGGATAAAGGAATCTCCACCCCGTTGGTTTGTCGGGCCAACAATGAAAGTGCCGCCAATAACGCGAGGAGTAAAACCGCGCCGTAAATAATGGCGTTTTTGACAACCTGCTGTTGTGGTGACTTTTTCGAAACTTTTTTCACGCCGTTCATATTATTCATGGGAGGAAAGACCCATCTTTTCCCGGACTTCCGCAATGGTTGCCCGACCGTCTTCGCGGTACGAGGTTTCACTCGAAGCCAAAAACTCATCTACCTCGTGCGGATGTTCCATTAAATACTGCCGACGTTTTTGCAGCGGCTCGAGTTCTTTGAAGATATCGTGGCTGAGTTGATGTTTCAGCTCGGCGTATTTGATCACTCCTTGTTCATAGACAGATGTGTATGATTTCACCGTCTCGGCAGATGAAAACAAACGCAAGAGCACAAACAGGTTCGCAACCCCACCTTTTTTCGGCACGGATCCCCCTTTTGCCCCGCTATCGGTTGGCGCTTTAGCAAGCCTCTCGCGGATGACATCGAGGGAATCTGCGAGCGTGATAAACGACCCCTCTTTTGTCTTGCTCATTTTCCCTTCTCCAGTCAGACTGGGGACGAGCTCGCCCTTTGTGGCAAATCGCTGGGGCTCTGGGAACATATCGCCGTAAGTCACGTTAAACTTACGGGCAATCTCTCGAGCAGCCTCAAGATGCGGCTCCTGGTCAATACCCACGGGCACCAACTCTGCTTTGGACAAAAGAATATCTGCCGCCATCAAGATCGGGTAATACAAAAGCGCCACTGTAATATGCTCGGGATACTGCGCTTTTTTCTCTTTAAACGTCGGGAGATCTTCAATCCGCGCAAGCTGGTAGACGGTCGCAAAATAATACGAGAGTTCAACGACTTCCGGAATATGTGACTGGATAATCAGCCTGCATTTTTTTGGATCCAATCCTGCCGCCATCATGTCCAACACCACGTCGCGAATCTGCCCCTGGAGCGATCCACGGTCGTATGGGGTAGTGAGAGTATGAAGATCCATGACTCCGAACGTACAATCGTATTCATCCTGCAGCGCAATCATGCCCTTGATCGCACCGTAGTAGTTGCCAATATGCAGCCGCCCCGTAGCACGGATGCCGGAGAACACCTTTTTCCGATCACCTTTTGTATTCATAACATCATATTATCTCATGAGAGAGAGTTGAGGACAACTCGAAGGGAACCACCCTTCTTCTTTGATCTTTTCAAACACTGCTTCTCCCGCAAGCTTGTGCCCAAGTTCGTTTGCGTGGAAATCGCGTTCACTGACAAGAAGCTTCTCTCTCCCCACTGGACTGTAGATAGGTTCAAGGTCAACAACAGGAACGCTCCTTGACTCGAAAAATGAGACCAGTTGCTGATGCACATCTTTATACGGATAGTCCGGGCCAATCACATGCATCACCGGAAAAATCATGACCATGAGCGGAATGGGCGGAATTCGCTTGCGGGTAGCGGTAATAAGCTCGTCAAAGGTCTTTTGATGCCGCGCCCAGACCACCGGGTCGTGGTACAGATTCGCGTAATATTCACTCCCGAGTTCTACTTGCGGGTCAA
>JAUYPR010000011.1 GCA_030695785.1 bacterium | reverse complement strand
ACTTTGTTCTTATCCTCTGATCGTGTATACTTTCAATCATGACACCGCTTGAGAGTCTGCAAAAAATCCGCAGCGACAAACGTCGGGCATTAGAAGAAAAAAAGATCAACCTCTACCCCCCTGCATTTGGCCGGACGCACATCATTGCGCAAGCGCGAGAACTCTCGTTAGGAGAAAACGTGACCATCGCCGGACGGCTGTGGTCTTTACGTAGCCATGGGAAAGCAACGTTTGCGGATTTACGCGACGCGTCAGGTCAAATGCAACTCTTTTTGACCGAAGATGCGCTCGGGAAACACTACGAGCTCGTCAACTTCTTGGACATCGGGGACATTGTTGGTGTCACTGGGACGCTGATGAAGACGCAAGCTGGCGAGCTTTCCGTCAAAGCAGAAAAGCTCATCATTCTGTCGAAATCGCTCCGCCCGCTTCCTTCCACCTGGCACGGATTGAAAGATACCGAAATCCGCTACCGCAAACGACCGGTCGACCTTTTACTGAACGAAAACGTCCGATCGGTATTCATCCAACGGGCAAAGATCATCGCGGCTATGCGGCAGTTTTTCGACACCCGAGGTTTCCTTGAGGTTGAAACACCGACGTTGCAGCCGGTGTATGGCGGCGCCAACGCACGTCCGTTCACCACCAAACACCATGCGTTCGATGCAACCTTTTACCTGAAAATATCGGACGAGCTGTATCTGAAGCGTTTGATCGTCGGCGGATTTGAGAAGGTGTATGAAATTGACAAAGACTTTCGGAATGAAGGAATAGACCGTACGCACCAGCCGGAATTTACCATGATGGAATGTTACGAGGCATACGCGGATTATAGAGGGGTGATGCGGTTTACGGAGGAGCTATTTACAGAGGTTGCAAAAGCAGTCATTGGATCCATGGCCATGACCTATCAAGGTGTGAAGATTGACCTCACGCCGCCATGGAAGAGGATGACAATGGAACAAGCGCTCAAGGATTTTGCCGCTATCGATGTGTTGGCTTTATCAGACAAAGAGCTGAAGGCAGAAATCGAAAAGCACCATTTGAAATATGAGGGAGATCCGACGTTGACCGGTGTGGGTGCGGGGTGGCAGCGGGGGATTGCGATTGCCACGCTCTTTGCATTGGTTGAACCAAAACTGATCCAACCGACGTTCATTATCGACTTTCCGAAGGAAACGTCGCCATTAGCAAAAGTTCATCGGTCTGACCCAACCAAAGTCGAGCGCTTCGAGCTTTTTATCAACGGATGGGAAATGGCCAACGCGTATTCCGAGCAGAATGATCCGGAAGCGCAACGTGCGGCGTTTGAAGACCAAGTCAAAGCGCGCAAAAGCGGGGATGAAGAGGCACAACCCATGGACGAAGATTTTGTGGAAATGCTTGAGTACGGCATGCCGCCGACCGGCGGGCTTGGGGTCGGGATTGACCGGCTGGTAATGTTACTCACGGACAGCAAGAATATGCGGGATGTGGTGTTGTTTCCAACATTGAGGCCGGAAACATGATTGACATAAAATTCATCCGGGAGAATGCAGAAAAAGTCAAAGCGGCGCTTAACCGGCGCGGCGTTGATGTTGACCTCGAGTCGGTTTTAAAGCTCGATGAAGAAAAACGGTCGCTGATGCAGGAAGTTGAGACGCTCCGTTTCACGAGAAATACATTAGCAGATGCGATTGCAAAGCTTCCTGAGAAAGAACGGGCGAAGAAAATTAGTGAAGGAAAATCCGTTCGGGAGAAGCTCGGACAACTGGATGGAAAACTCCATATCCTCAATCAAGCATTGCAGACCAAATTGCTTGAACTCCCCAATCTTCCGGCTGACGATGTTCCTGATGGAGGAGAAGATGCAAAAGAAATTATCCGTACCGTCGGCGAGATTCCAACCTTTTCCTTTCAACCAAAAGACCATGTTGATCTTGGGCTCGGACTTGATATTCTTGATATTGACCGGGCAGCAAAAGTTTCGGGAACCAGGTTTGTGTATCTTAAAGGAGACGCGGTTTTGTTGGAATTTGCGCTGGTGCAGTTTGTGATGCAGAAACTGGTCAAAGAAGGATTGACACCGGTGGTTCCACCGGTTCTCATCCGCCAATCTATCACGAACGATCTTGGGTATTGGCAGGCAGGCGGAAATGAGAATTATTACCTCGTGCATGACGCTGATGAGTCAGACGAAAAAAATCCACTTTACCTTGTTGGAACGGGTGAGCACGCGGTGGTTCCCATGCATAAAAATGAGGTCTTGACTGATCTTCCAAAACGCTACGTTGCCTTCTCGAGTTGTTTTCGCAGGGAAGCGGGAACGTATGGAAAAGACACGGCCGGGATATTGCGTGTGCACCAGTTTGACAAAGTCGAGATGATTTCATTGGTAGAACCCGAGGATGATACGAGCGAGCACGCACGTATGTTATCGTTGGCCGAAGGATTGATGCATGACCTTCAACTGCCGTATCGTGTGGTGAAGCTTGCAGCTTCCGATATGGGGTTTCCGTCGGCGAAAACGGTCGACATTGAAACCTGGCTTCCTGGGCAGAATCAATACCGCGAGACGCACTCGATTTCGACGACAACTGACTTTCAGGCACGGCGGCTGAATATCAAATACAAAAAGAAAGACACGACTGGATTTGTCCATATTCTGAATGGAACCGCACTCGCCATCGGCCGCACCATCATTGCGGTTTTGGAAAATTATCAAGAGGTCGATGGTTCTGTCCGTGTCCCTGATGTCTTACGGCCCTGGGTTGGGAAAGATGTTCTCCAAAAAACTTCTTGAAATAAGCTCACCATTCAACGGCCGCATCGAGGTCATTGAAGACTTT
>JAUYPR010000038.1 GCA_030695785.1 bacterium | reverse complement strand
AACTCGTTGAGCTTCAAGGATACGATCCTTACCCCGCGATCAAAGCGGAGCTTACTGTTTCTGGAGGATTATACGATCCAAAAACTGGCAAGATGGCGGGGGCGGCTGTATGAATCCTCGTGTATCCATGATCGCCGCGATTGGACGCAACCGCGAGCTTGGGAAAAATAATCGTTTGCTGTGGAGTATTCCTGAGGATACACGTCATTTTCGTGCATTGACCAAGGGTCACGTCGTCATCATGGGGCGAAGGACATTTGAGTCGATCGGGCGGCCGTTGCCAAACCGTACAAATATTGTCATTTCTCGGAAATTAGAAAAACAGCATGATCAAGTTCTCTTTTATCAGTCGTTGGATGATGCCCTTCGTCGTGCTTTGGAGATAGAGTCGAGTCGGCAAGATGGCATCGGGCCTGAAGTCTTCATCATCGGTGGAGGACAAATCTACGCAGAGGCGTTGCCATTTTCGGAGAGATTATATTTGACCATAGTGGAGGGTACGTTCGAGGCGGATACTTTTTTTCCGGACTATGAAAAGGAATTTGATCATGTGGTGTCCAAAGAAACCAAGTCTGACGATCACTTCACCTACACCTTCCTCACGCTTGAACGATCAGGTATACTGAAGTCCAACCAATGAAATCCCTACAGGCAATCGACCCCGAGATAGCATCCCTTATTGGCATGGAAGAACAGCGGCAAAAAGATGTGCTTGAAATGATTCCGTCGGAAAATTATACGTCGGCCGCGGTTATGGAAGCCCTGGGGTCGGTTCTCACCAACAAATACTCCGAGGGCTACCCGCGCAAGCGCTACTATCAGGGAAATGCCATCATTGATGACATTGAAACACTGGCTCAAGAGCGCGCGAAAAAACTCTTCTGCGTCCCCTATGTCAATGTTCAAGCCCTCTCGGGTTCTCCGGCTAACGACGCCGTCTATTTCGGCCTTTTGGATCCCGGCGATACGATCATGGGACTCGCACTCTCGTTTGGCGGGCATTTAACACATGGTGCAAGACTGACGTTTTCCAGCCGTTTTTACCGCTCGGTTCAGTATGAACTTGGGAACGATTGTCGATTGGATTTTGACGCGATTTGGAAACTGGCGAAAAAAGAAAAACCGAAGATCATTGTCTGCGGATTCACCGCATACCCACGCCGTATCGACTTTGCCGCTTTTGGAAAGATTGCGGACGAGGTCGGCGCGTATCTTATGGCGGATATATCCCACATCGCGGGTCTTATCGTCGGTGGTGTTCATCCGAGTCCAGTTTCCCACGCGCACGTCGTTACAACAACCACACACAAGACGCTCCGCGGGCCGCGCGGCGCACTCATCATGGTCACGGAAAAAGGCATCAAGAAAAACCCTGATCTTCCGGCGTTGATTGATAAAGCCATTATTCCCGGTCTTCAAGGCGGTCCGCACGACAACCAAACCGCCGCTATTGCAGTGGCGTTGAAAGAAGCATCCTCATCTGCGTTTAAAACCTACGCACATCAAATCGTCAAAAACGCGAAAGCATTAGCGTCTGAGCTTTCCGATCGAGGTTTTGACCTTGTCAGCGGCGGGACAGATAATCACCTTCTGCTTATCGATCTCCGTGGGAAAAAAGTGAATGGGTCGGTTGCGGCATTGGCATTGGAAGTTGCAGGCATTGTGGTGAATAAAAACACCGTCCCGTTTGACCCCATGCCGCCGTTTTTCCCTTCGGGCATTCGACTCGGCACGCCGGCGGTGACGACACGAGGGATGAAAGAAAAAGAGATGAAGAAGATCTCCATCTGGATTACCAGTGCGGTCGATGAAGTTTCTGGAGCGGAGTTGCCTAGAGATCCAGAAAAACGGTCGGTGATGTGGAAAAACATGCGGAAAGAGATCCGCGCAAACAAGAAATTGCTCACTCTTGCGACCGAGGTCCGCGCCATGACAAACCACTTCCCAACTCCGTAACACTTGCGCAGCAGCATCACTTTGACGTACAATACCAAGGATTATGCAAACCGTTCAGCTCAAAGATCTTCTGGAAGCAGGTGTGCATTTTGGGCACCAAGTCCGCAAATGGAACCCAAAAATGCGCAAGTATATTTATGCCAGCCGCGACGGCATTCACGTGATTGACCTTTTGAAAACAAAAGAGCTTCTTGATGCTGCGCTCGAAAAGGTCAAGGCAGTTGCTTCGACGGGCAAGCCAATTATTTTCGTCGGCACCAAACGCCAAGCGCAAGAGGTTATTGCGGAAGAGGCGAAGCGGGTTGGCGTGCATCACGTCACGGTGCGTTGGTTGGGCGGTGTGTTGACCAACTGGGAAGAGATCAAAAAAACGATCCAACGCTTGACTGATTTGGAAATTGCCCGGGAACAAGGAACCTCGGGTGCGGTGACGAAAAAAGAGAAATTACTCCTTGACCGTGAAATCGCGCGGCTCGACCGCTTTGTTGGCGGGCTCAAGGGAATGGTGGAATTGCCTGCTCTTGTCTTTATTGTGGACATCCACAAAGACGAGATTGCGGCCAAAGAAGCAAAGAGCCGCGGTATTCCGGTGGTGGCCATCTGCGACACAAATACCGACCCGACATTGGTTGACTACCCAATTCCGGGAAATGATGATGCGATTCGATCGGTACGGCTCATCGTCAAAGCGGTCGCAGACGCTGTGGTTGAGGGCAAAAAACACATCAAGGTTGAGGCAAAAGAAGAAAAAGTGACGCCTGCATTATCCTAATGTCTACCATCACGCTCGATTTAATCAAGAAACTGCGTGAACAAACCTCGGCCGGGGTCTTGGATTGCCGCGTCGCATTGGAAGAGGCAGGCGGTGACCTTTCAAAGGCGTCGGAAATCCTTCGAAAAAAAGGGTTGGACAAAGCCGCAAAAAAAGAGGGGCGGGCAGTATCCGAGGGTGTGATTGTATCCTATGTTCATCACACCGGTCGGGTTGGGGCGATGGTCGAGCTGGGATCAGAGACTGACTTTGTTGGACGGAATGATGAGTTCCGCGCCCTTGCGCAAGAAATCGCGATGCAAGTCGCATCGATGAATCCTGAGCATATTGAAGGACTTCTCGGCCAGTCATATATCCGCGACCAGAAAATAACGATTGGGGATATGCTGAAACAATCG
>JAUYPR010000033.1 GCA_030695785.1 bacterium | reverse complement strand
GACTCTTTATTTCAGGAATATAGAGATGAAAACAAGGCCGTTTCGCATTATAAAATCGACTGATACAATCGGAGCAGGAGATACCTTTTTTGCGTTTTTTATTACAGCATTCCTTCGTTCAAACGATACGAGGAAAAGCTTGAAATACGCCACAGATAAAACATCAACCTTTCTTTTATCAAAGAATAATCTTACGCAACCTTCCGCACGTCTTTGAGCTTCAGGGTGACTCGTTCCCCACCACCCCAGGTGTCTTTTTCCATCGTGTAGGCAAGATCAACCACGTCGCCAGGGCGCAAGGTGCGCGCGAAGAACCCTTTTTTAAAGCCAATGATAGAAAGCTCGGGAGAGTCAGTCAGGCTAAGTTTCAGGTGGTTTTGCTCTGTACCCACCAGCCGTACATCGTTGAGCTTGACGCGGCGAGAGCAGAAGACTGGTTCAGGGTTCCCCACTCCAAACGGCGCAAACGTTTTCAGCATCTCCGCGGTTTCAATGCGACACAACTCCGGCGAGATTTCCCCCTCAACTTCGAGCATGCGGACGAAATCTTTTGGCAGGATCGTTTTCTTCGCAATCTCCCGTATCCGTCGAGCGAAGACAGGGAGCAACTTGTTTTCGATAGTGAACCCGGCGGCCATCGGGTGGCCTCCGACGTCCACCAGAATATCCTCACATTGGCGCAGAGCCTCAATAATATTGAACGACGGAATGGAACGACACGATGCTTTTGTTCGTTCTTTTCCTTGACTGTAGATAATCGTTGGCTTGAAAAATGTTTCCGCGAATCGCCCTGCAATCAAGCCAATAATCCCCTGATGCCAGGTTTCGTGCCCCAGGAAAATGAGCCGATCCTGTTTGTTGTCTTCAAGGAGTTGAAAAGCGTGAGTGAGCGTTTGTTCGGTCAGGGTCCGGCGGGCAGCGTTTGCCTCTGAAAGATCGCGCGCAAGTTGGCGCGCACGCAGGCGATCACCCGTGCATAAAAGGCGCAGCGCCGGAAGCGCGTGGCTCAAACGGCCAAGGGCGTTGATACGCGGGGCAAGGATAAATCCGATATGAAACGTATCGACTTCAGTCGTTGGAACGCCGGCGTCTTGCAAAAGCGCGTGAATCCCAATATTTTTCGTTGAACGCAAGGCTTTCAATCCAAGCGTAGCAAGGATACGATTTTCTCCGCTTAAAGGAACCATGTCGGCAATAGTGGCAATCGCGACCAAATCAAGAAACTCCGCGGCTTCTTCCCCCAAAAGCGCTCGGCTAAGTTTCCAGGCAACCCCGGTTCCACACACCCGTGTGTCATGGAGAATCGCAAACGCTGATGGAAGCGTCGATGGAACGGTGTGATGGTCCGTGATAATCACGTCAACCCCGTGTTTGTTTGCTTCCTCCACCCCTGATGCCGACGTGATGCCGCAGTCAACGGTAATGATAAGCTTGGTTTCATCACTCGCAAGGTCGGAAACAACGGTCGGGTTCAGGCCGTATCCGTCTATCTCGCGGTGCGGCACAAATGGGAGCGTGTGTGCACCGAGCCGGTGAAGTGAACGCCACAGCAGTGCAACCCCGCAAATGCCATCAGCGTCGTAATCTGAATACACGACAATCTTTTCGCCATCTGTGATTGCTTTTCGTATACGATGCAGGGCCTTTTGCATGTCCGGGAGATTGCAATCCACCCGGTCGAGCGTCAAGGAGAAATACTCATCAACCGCGGAGTCGGTTGTCAACCCGCGTTGTTGAAGCAGGACTGTCTTCATTGCATTGAGTGAGGTGATTTTTTGATGATTGCGGATGTTCCACGCAAGGGCAGCCATGATGGTGCATTGTACCACGGGGTTTTTGCCGAACATTTAGCAAATGTCGTTTGCAAGTGCTAGACACGTGTGATAAACTAAAAAAACCTTCTATGAATGAGACGCCGAACCAGCCGCCGGTTGCACAGCGAGAACTGCCGCTCATCGCGCTCAAAGATACAGTCATGTTTCCAGGCGCGCTTCTCTCGGTGAATGTCACCCGGCCGAAATCAAAAGCTGCGCTGGACGCAGCTTCATCCCATGACGGATTAGCCGTATTCGTGTGTCAAAAAAGCCCCAAAGTTGAAGACCCTGCCTCGGAAGATTTGTACACGGTTGGGACGATTGGAAAAATCCGCCGCTTTTGGCGGGTGGATGGCGATTACAACCTGACGATTGAAGGGATGACGCGCGTTCACATTGACGAGTTTACTCAGCTCGATCCTTCTTTTGTCGCGCGGGTTGCAGACGTTGCGGGGAGTTTCGAGCGGACAGAAGAAGTCGAAGCGCTTATCCGCAACATCAATAATCAATTAAAGCGATTTGGTGAAGTTGGCGGGGCGTTGTCGTTGGAGGCGTCGATCTCCATTTTTTCGGCTGATGATCCGAACCGCTTAGTCGATGCAATTGCCTCTGGGATCGATTTTAAAGCGCCGGAGAAGCAGGAAATTTTGCAGATTCCGGACGTGAAAGACCGGTTAGAAAAAATCAGCGAACTGTTGGCGCGGGAAATTCGTGTGCTTGAAATCGGGCAGCAAATTGCGTCGCAAACCCAACAGAAAATCAGTAAAGTTGCCAAAGAGTCTATTCTGAAAGAGCAGCTGCACTCCATCGAAAAAGAACTTGGGATGGATGATGAAGGACATGAGATTGCGGAGTTCCGGCGCAAAATCAAAGCGGCCGCGATGCCGGATGATATCAAAGAAAAATCCCTGCGCGAGCTGTCGCGTTTGGCAAAAATGAGTACGTATAACCCTGAGTCAAGCTACGTGCGGACATATCTTGAATGGCTCACGGATCTTCCGTGGGGGGTGAAAAGCCCGAATAATGTGGATGTTGTGAACGCGCGCGCGACGCTGGAACGGGATCACTACGGACTTGAAAAGATCAAAGAACGGATTTTGGAGTACCTTGCTGTCCATAAATTGTCCGGCAAGATCAGAGGACCCATCTTGTGTTTCTTCGGCCCTCCTGGGGTTGGAAAAACATCTATTGGAAAATCTATTGCGGACGCATTGGGCCGCAAATTTGTGCGCGTGTCATTGGGGGGTATTCGCGATGAGGCCGAGATCCGCGGCCACCGCCGGACCTACGTGGGCGCGTTGCCCGGTCGCATCATTCAGGGAATCAAAACCGCGGGAACCAGCAATCCTATCTTCATGCTGGATGAAATTGACAAAATAGGCATTGACTTCCGGGGTGATCCATCTTCGGCGCTCTTGGAAGCGTTGGATCCGGAGCAAAACAATTCCTTTTCCGATCATTATTTGGAAGTGGCGTATGACCTTTCTGACGTGATGTTCATCACCACTGCCAATGTGCTGGGGACTATTCCGCCGGCGCTGCGTGACCGGTTGGAGATTATTGAATTTCCAGGCTACACCATGGAAGAAAAGTTTCAGATTGCAAAGTCGTTTTTGGTGCCGAAACAGCGCGAACAGCATGGGATGACGAAGGAGCAAGTGGACATTACAGATAAGGCCATGATGAAAGTCATTGCCGACTATACGCGCGAGGCTGGCGTGCGGAATTCAGAACGGGAGATTGCGGCATTGGTGCGGAAGGCCGCGAAGGAAATTGTGGAAGCGAAGAAAACGAGCGTCAACGTGACTCCGGATGTGGTCCGGAAATATCTTGGACCGGAAAAATTCACACCGTATCTTGCGGAAAAAGAGCATTTGCTGGGTGCATCCACTGGCCTTGCGTGGACCGAGGCAGGTGGGGAGATCCTCACGGTCGAAGCCACCCCAATGCCCGGACGGGGACAGTTGATTCTCACGGGCCAACTCGGGGACGTGATGAAGGAATCAGCGCAAGCAGCCATGTCGTATGTTCGGAGCCACGCGGAGAATTTTGGTTTACCGGACCGGTTTTATGCCAAGATTGATCTCCATATTCATGTGCCTGCGGGTGCAATTCCGAAAGACGGACCTTCGGCGGGAACTGCAATGGTGTGTGCGATTGTGTCGGCGCTGACGAAAGCTCCTGTTTATAAAGATGTTGGGATGACGGGTGAGGTGACGTTGCGCGGCCGGGTTTTAGAAATTGGCGGGGTGAAAGAAAAGATACTCGCGGCCCACCGGGCTGGATTGAAAACCGTGATTTTGCCGAAAGACAACAAGAAAGACATGGAGGAAGTGCCAAAGAATGTGCGCGATACGATGAAATTTGTGTATGTGGACCGGATGGATGGAGTGTTGAAAATTGCCTTGGTTCACCAACCCCGCCGCCGGCAGGTTACAAAATCATCTCTCCAACCCGCATTTCCCCAGCAAGCCCAGGCGTAAATACCGCTTGCAAAATGCGCGATTCCTTGGTAGACTCAGCGGCATGGTTGGGATCAATTTCCTCCGACCGTTGTTTACTTCTCCAGGCCTTGAGTGGTTTGTGCTGGGTAGCGGTGTCCTGTCGCTCCTCGTTGGTGCGCTTTTATCATGGTGGGTTCTGAAGCTTCCCCGCGGAAACACCAAAATGCAGGAAATCTCTGATGCGATCAAAGAAGGCGCGGAAGCGTTTATGAAGCGGCAGTACATGGTGATTGGCGGCGTTGCTGTGCTCATAACTGTTTTATTGTGGAAAACACTGGGTGGAACCACGGCCGTTGGGTTTGTGGTGGGTGCCATTGCATCATCACTCGCAGGCATCATTGGTATGAGTGTGGCGGTACGAGCAAATTCCCGGACAACCGAAGCTGCTCGTGGAGGGTTATCGTCAGCCCTTACAGTTGCATTCCGCGGCGGCGCAGTGACCGGGCTCTTGGTGGTCGGATTAGGACTTCTTTCCGTCGGTGGGTTTTACTTTATCACCAAAGATGTCGCATCGCTCGTTGGACTTGGATTGGGCGGTAGCCTGATTTCTGTGTTTGCCCGGCTCGGCGGTGGCATTTTTACGAAAGGCGCGGATGTTGGGACAGACATGGTTGGAAAACTTGAAGCAGGAATTCCGGAAGATGACCCGCGCAA
>JAUYPR010000031.1 GCA_030695785.1 bacterium | reverse complement strand
GCTTCCTATGAGGGGTAGTGTGGCCTCTCCATATTCCTGGAGGAGCGGGTGAGGTCGATTCAAAAGCGAGCTATAGAGAAGAACCCTGATACTGAGTCGACTTACCCGTGGATGCGAAGACATTTTCATTTTTAGTGTACGCATATACTCCTGAATCCACTCTAGTTCACTGTCTGTTGTTATGATACGTTCTCGATAGAATCCTTTGATACGCGCGAATGATGTTTCTCTCGGCGGCCAGAGAGGTCCGATCGAACTTACATCGACCGATTGATTGTTTGATATAGGTGTTTCTGGTCTTGTTTCGGCTCTCATAATTTTTCCTTCATGCATGTAAAAAAATCCCTCTTGCGAGGGGTGATGCTTTGATTGAGATTTGGAATTTATCTCACACCAAAACCTCCCCTCCTCGAGAGGTTTTCTTCGCTTTTTTGCTCAAAATATTCAAACTGTAAGTGTTTTTCATAATTAAAAATATTATGACAGAGTCTGAACTGACTGTCAATATCACATCATCTCGATTTTGGACGAAGGGTTGGGAAATAAATAACCTGACGAATATGGGTGGTGTTCGTGAGTAGCATCACCCATCGATCGATACCTATGCCAATACCAGCTTGCAATGGCATTCCATATTCTTGTGAAAGGATAAAATCTTCGTCGAATTCCATTGTTTCTCGGTCTCCTGCGAGTCGTTTTTGCTGTTCATGTTCAAACCTTTGACGCTGATCTCGAGGGTCATTTAATTCGGAATAAGCATTCATTGTTTCCATCCCACCAACAAACAGTTCAAATCGTTCTGTGAGCGTTGGGTCGTCGCGATGCCGTTTTGCCAGCGAACTTGTCTCAGCCGGATAGTCACAAATGAACGTCGGCTGGATAAGCTCCTCTTCCCAAAGCTTTTCAAACAACTTGAGAAGTGTTTCGCCGCGGTTTGTAAATTCTACATCGTACTCATGCGCAAAGCGCCGTAATGTTTCTTCTGAAATTGTTGTTGGTTCGATATCGAGTTTCTCTCTGATCCCATCATAAATGCTCAATCGCCTCCATGGAGGTGTAAAGTCAATCGTGTGTGATCCGTATTGAATTTTCATCGTTCCATGAATCCGCCCGACGATAGAGGACATAAGGTTTTCAGCCATCTCCATCATTCGTTTGTAGTCCCAAAAGGGTTTATACAGCTCGAGTTGGGTAAATTCAGGATTGTGTGTGCGGTCCATTCCTTCGTTGCGGAAATCACGGGCAAACTCAAAAACCCCACCATAATATCCCCCAACTGTCATCCGTTTCAAATACAATTCGTTGGCTATTCTAAGAAAAAAATCAGTTCCGAGCGCTTGATGATGAGTAACAAACGGCCGTGCTAATGCGCCTCCATATGTTGAATCTAAGATTGGAGTTTCAACTTCAAGACAGCCGAGGGTGTTAAGAAAATACTCTCGCATATATTGCACTATCTGTGATCGGACAACAAACCTCTCCCTCGCTTTTCTCTCAACCAATGTATGAAGGTAGCGTTGTCTTTGTTGTACTTCAGCATCTTGAACTTGTTCAGGTGGTTGTCGGAGAGCCTTCGTGAGCATATGTGTTTCCTTCGCAAAAACAGATACCTCCCCTGTATTTGTCTTTCCCAAAACTCCGGTTACACCGACAAAATCTCCAGGGTCAAAAGCATCTCGTATTAATGTGTAGTGATCCTTCCCAAGCCTTGATTGTGCGAATACAGATTGTATTTGTCCGCTTTGATCTTCAACGTGTCCAAACGTAATTCCTCCATGAACTCGTTTTGATACCATTCTCCCGGCGATACTTACTGTCTGTCCTTCTAAGGAAACAAACTCCTTGAGTAGTTGTGAGGTTAGGTGAGTAATGGTTGGTGCTTCTGCAGGATATGGATTTATCCCTGCTTGTTCAAGAAGTACTGCGCGCGCGAGCCGCGCTTGATAGTCACGTGCTACCAGTTCACCTACACCACCATCTTGGATAGGCCGTTCATTTCTCATTATTGTTGTATCCTATCATTTCTTCGAGAAGATTGTTGAAACGCAGCAAGATATCCTACTAATCCATCGAATTCATTTCGTTTTGCCTGCATAACCCTCTTTCTCCCTAGAAATTGATCGAAAACAATGGTGTGTGTTTGAGGATTCCCGTTCGTTAAGTTTAGAGCGGCGTAAAACTCTCCCCCAACCGTGTGAAAAAACATGTCGTCTTCTAAAAAGAAGCTTGCAGCGATGCCTTCAAACGCTGTTGCTGGCCGCATGGTTTGAGAAAGAATATCTGTTATTTTTCTTGGGGTCAACCCTCTTTGCATGTATGGGTGCCCTTGATGTATGAGCTGTAGTCGTACAGTATATGGTTTTTGTTCGGGATAGTGCTTTGGGCTTTGAATGAGGCTTGGGTCAACCATAAAACCCAGTAGCTCGGCCTGTTTGAGAAATGATAGACGTGATTCGACAATCGCAATGAATGTTCCGTCGATTTCTTCTGCGTCTTGCGCATCAAGCATTGCTTGTTCAAAATCTCCAAGATAGTCGAAGGAATGTTCGTCCAGTGCGTCGTGAAACCCTTTGTCAATAAACAATGATACTTGTTGTAAAGGTGATAAAGGCCCGCTCTTGAGAAAATCTGGTCTTTGCCCCTCGACGATTTCGAATGATGATGTCGCTTCTGGTAGCACGGAAGAAGTGTATCATACGGAGTCAAGAATTTCCCTGCCACGCAATGTTTTTATACATATACACGTCATCGTCGTATCGGTTTTTTCGACGCAAACCCTTGGGAAGTTGTCCATATACTTGAAAACCACATTGTTCATACATACGCCTCGCGACCGAATTCTCTGCAAATGTTTCCAGTACGCATATGCGCATTTGAGGTAAGTGGAGCTTTGCTTCGGAAAAGACGAGGCTCATCAAAAGCTTCCCAATGCCCTGATTTCTGTATGCTTTGGCAATGGAAATACCAAACAACCCCACATGTTTTTGCGCTTTGTCTTTCATTTCAACCTGTGACGAGCCGATGAGCTCATCACCATGAAACGCCAATAAATACACGATAGTATTATTTTTGAGTCCATCGAGTATCGCGCGGACAAACTTTCGTTCTTGCGTGTGCGTTTGGCTCTCACCTTGAAAACGGATAAATGTTTGTTCTTTTGAGAGGGTGTTAATGTAATTCCTCATTGCCTCGACGTCGTCCATACACGGATACCGCACAAGAATGCGCAATCCTTTTTTGGTTTTTCCTTTATACACGACACGTTTTTCAAGCATAAGGATGGAATTCTATGCCGGATGTTTTTTCCACAGCAAAAAAGCTTCCATTACTTCGGACGTGAACAAGCGCTTTGTTTGTGATTGCCCCGTGGTGAAGATCTTTATATGTTGCACGTTTCAGGTGCACCAGCAGACAGCGAATGACGCCTCCATGCGTTACGAGAAGAATATTTTTTCCATTGTGTTGAGACGATAGAGTTTCTAAAAACGGCATTACCCGATCCATCATATCCATATCGCTTTCAATAGCTGGATGCGATGTAAATGTAAATTGCCCAAACGCATCCAATGCTTCCAGTTTATCATCGATAGACTTGAGACTTGTAACGGGAAGTCCTTCCAAGTGCGCGAAGCGCCGTTCTCGAAGAGCCGGAGATGGAATGATAGGGAGTTTGAGAGGATGAGAAATAATCTGCGCAGTTTTCATCGCACGTCCGAGGTCGGATGAAAAAACGGCATGAAGTTCAATTCTCAAAAGATGTTCTCCGAGTTCGGATGCTTGCGTACGCCCGCGTTTCGTCAACGGTGAATCGCTGTGGCCTTGAATACGCCGCTCCACATTCCACTGCGTTTCACCGTGGCGGATAATATAAAAATTCGTGTGATTTTTTCGACGTTCATTCATTTGTCAACCATTTGCAGTGCGGCGAGGGCGGCAGCTTGCTGGGCGGCTTGTTTGTTTTTTCCTGTCCCCTTCCCCAGACATTTTCCACTCACATATACCCCTACGGTAAATATGCGGGCATGGTCGGGTCCAATGGCCGACAGCACTTTGTAGGTTGGCGCCTTTCGTTCTTTTTGTTGAACGCGTTCCTGCAATTCGCTTTTATCATCGCGGACCGAACCGTTCGCGACAATGTCGATCAAACGCGGCAGAAGTGTTTTGAGAATAAATCTTTTCGCGGGCTCGACCCCGCCATCAAGAAACAGTGCGGCAACAATGGCTTCATAGGTATTCGAAAGAATGGAGGGGTTTTCGCGCCCGCCGCCGGATTCCTCGCCATGCGCAAGGAGCAAAAATTTTCCGAGCCCAAGTTCTTTTCCAACATCGGCAAGCGTGTGTTGTGACACCATGGCCGATCGAAGCAGCGTGAGCTCGCCCTCGGGTTTTTCTGGGAATTGTTGATACAACGCATGTGCAACGACCACGGATAATACACTGTCGCCCAAAAACTCCAGCCGTTCATTCGATAATCGTTCAAAATCCAGGTGTTCATTTCCGTAGGAACGGTGCAAAAACGCGGTCGTTAAAAGGTCAGGCTGGTGAAACGTGTGGCCGATAAGGGCCTCTGCTTTTTTTCGGTCAAGAGGTGCTGGTTTCATGTCTCCCTCCTTCGATATCGTGTGAACGCGCAATCGTGCCTAAGACGCCGTTCACAAATGATTTTGCGTTGTCGCCGCCAAATGCTTTCGCAAGTTCCACGGCTTCGTCAATAACCACTTTGGGCGGGGTTTTCTTTTCGTGGAGAAGTTCATAGATAGCCAAGCGCAAAATGGCAAGGTCAATTTTATGCAGCTGCACGAGCGGCCACTCAGGCGCGGTTTTGGAAATCAGCGCATCAATCTCGGTCATATGTTTGACAATGGGGAGGAGATCAGCGGAGAGCTTGTTGTTCTCGCGGTTAAAATCCCACATAAAGAGTGCTTGCATCATATGCATGCGGCGAAGATGACGCGGGTCAGATGGTGCCATGTCGTGTTATGAACTATCGGGCTTGCGATGCACACGGCCGACTTTCTTTTGTACAGGTGTTGCTTTGATTGGTCGTTCTTCATCTCGCAGGACATCGCGCCGCGAGGTTTTTTTCACTTCTTCTTTTTTCTCTTTTGCCCCCGTTTTCTTCTCGGCATTCTTTGGACCTTTTATTATCTTTGCGAAATTTTCGCCTTTGTAGATATGACAGTGTGGACACACATAGTGCGACAAAATGGGTGCGTGGCAGTTTGCGCATGCGACCAAACTCGGAAGGCTGTAGCGATGGCTGGCGCGGCGTTTGCCTTGGCGGGCGGTTGAATGTCGTTTCTTCGGAACAGGCATAGATGTATTCTATCATGTCTCAATTCGGTTCGCTTTTGACGGCAATGAATGATTGTACCCAGGGATGAGCGAATATATCCGGTTGGTTTTTCCATAAATGGTGTGCCTGGTCTTTTGTCCGTTCAACCTCATTTGTATCCGACAAATCCGCAAGCCGTACTTCTGCGGCGCCATGCTGCACTGTCCCAAATAGTTCGCCAGGTCCACGGAGTTTCAAATCAAGCTCAGCAACCTCGCGGCCAGTCCGGAGCCGTGCAAAACGGCCGAGCCGTTCTGAAATAGCAGGTGAAGGATCGTCGGAAAAAAGCAGGCAAAACGATTGATACTCACCTCTGCCCACGCGGCCGCGGAGTTGATGCAGCTGTGCAAGCCCGAACCGTTCGGCTCCTTCGATCAGCATGATGGTTGCGTTTGGGATATCAATGCCAACTTCTACAACCGGTGTGGAGACGAGGATGTCAATGCCCTTTTTTGTAAACGATTGAAGGACGCGTGTTTTTTCTTTTGACGCGAGTCTTCCGTGCAGCAACCCGCATTTGAGGTCGGGAAAAACCATTTTTTTCAGCCGCTCAAATTCTTGTGTGGCCGCCCGTACGGTCGTGATGTTTTCCGA
>JAUYPR010000026.1 GCA_030695785.1 bacterium | reverse complement strand
TTGTCGGACGGGGGAGTGAGGAGAATCGGCTACGATCAGGCGCGCCACCGTTGGTCGAATTCTTGGGTGAGGTGTCAGATGATCGGCTGATTGCGCTTTATCAGGGATGTCAGGCCGTGATCTTTCCTTCGGAGGACGAAGATTTTGGGATTGTTCCGGTAGAAGCCATGGCTGCCGGAAAACCCGTGATCGCGCACAACTCAGGTGGAGTCAAGGAAACGATGATTGATGGCAAGACCGGGATTCTTGTCGATGAACTCTCAGCCGACGCCTTTGCCGATGCGATCAAGAAATTTCAGGGAATGTCATTTGACCCTGCAGTGTGTCAGCGCCAGGCAAAAAAGTTCTCGAAGGATGTGTTTCAGAGGAAGATAATGGAACTTGTGGTCAGAAAAGATCTATAGTTGCAGAATTTCTTCAGAAGAGCGTCATGAATCAACACGCCGGTTTTAACAGACACATCATTTTTGATGTTGGAATGATTCGGTTCGTTTTTGCTCCCGCTTTGATCTGCGGATGTGCAATAATAGTGTTTGACCAGGGCTACTTTTTTCTTTCAGAGGAAAAATAGCGAGATTTTCGATTCGCTGAAAGTGTTTCTGGTTCTCCGTGATGAGTGTGAGGTTGGCGGCAAGGCACGTGGCTGCGATAAACAGATCAATATCCTCCACCACTTTCCCTGTTTGTTTCAGCTGCGCCCGAAGCTCTCCAAAGGCTTTTGCGATTGTTTCATCTAACCCATACACTTGGCTCAAACCGGAAAAGAATTGCAGCACGGCATGTTCCGCGCGGTCGCGTTCTCTGACGCGGGAGATACCTTCATACAGTTCAGCTAGGCAGATGTAGCTTGAGGTTATCTCTCCGTCAAGGTTGTTGATTGCGTCAACAATCCGCTGTTTTCCTCGGAGGTAGTTGATAATGGCGGATGTTTCGACAAAATAATGTTTCATAAAATGAAAGAATGTTTCATAAATGAAAGAACGATTCATAATCGGATAGGACGTTTACGGGAGGTTCGATGCAACACCCGTTTCCAAAGCGCATCTTCATCGAGCGCGGTATGTTTCCACACGCCTGCAGTTTTTCGGAGGACCTTGTTCTTCTCTGTCGGAGCGGCTTTGAGAATCGCGAACGGTTCGCCACCACGGGTCAGAATGAGCGACTCAACATGTGGAAGACGAGAAGTTATTTCTCCAAAGTTGCGGCGGAGTTCGGTCACGGAAATGATATTCCTGAGAAGGTTGCTATCCATATCTATAAACATAACACATCTTGCTTCTTTTGTCAAGCATTATAATGATCATTTTTATGTATATTTTTACGTGCAGTAGAAATAACTATTCAACATGACGGTTTGGCGATTCTCATTCCTGCTACAATAGTCCCCATGCTCCCTGCGTTGAATGCATACCGGTTGGTTTTGGGGAACCGACCCTTCCGGCTGTTATGGACGAACCAGATTCTCTTGCAGCTTTCCTTTCACATGGTTAATTTCTCCCTGGTTCTGCGCGCGTGGCAACTCACACAATCGAATACTGCCACCGGGTTAGTGATTGTGGCATTGGTTTTGCCAGCGATTCTCTTCGGCGTGTTTGCGGGTATCTTTGCCGATACCATTGATCGAAAACGCATCATTGTTGTCACGACGCTTCTTCTCACTGCAAGTTTTCTCTCGTTTGCCTTTATCCGCGACATTTTGGGCATCGTGTTGTTTGTCGCATTTCTCATGAGCAGTATCAACCAATTTTTTATGCCAGCAGAAGCCGCGGCAATCCCCATGCTGGTGAAAAAGAAAGAATTGCTGGCAGCCCAGTCATTGTTTGCGCTCACCCTCTACGCGACGTTTCTTTTGGGGTATGCCATTGCAGGGCCGCTTATGATTGTGTTTGGGAACGATGTGCCGTTTTTCATCGCGGCTATTGCGGTTGCCATCGGAAGTTTTCTGGTGCTTCGTCTTCCCTCGCTTGCTGTACGTGTACAAGAGCGAGGGGATTTATTTTCGCGTACCAAAACGCAGATTTTGGAAAGCATCGCGTTTATCCAAACCCACCGGTTTGTGTCTGTTCCGATTCTGCTTTTGACCATACTGCAAATGGCCGTGGGTATTGTTGCCTCACTCACGCCTGGGTTTATGGTGCGGGTCGTGGATGTATCGGAAAAAGCGGCGAGTCTTATTGTGATGCTGCCAACCGGCATCGGGATGGTCGTGGGTGCGATTTTAATCGGGCAACTGACGAAAACCCTTGCCCGCCGGATTGTCGTTGCCCGGGCGATTATGATTGCGGGTTTCGTGTTCCTTCTCATGACACTCTCACCGCTTTTGTTTGTCACGTTCCTTCATATACAGCTCATCGTGCCGCCATTATTATTTTTCCTCTCCATTCTGCTCGGCGGCGCTGCCGCGAGTGTGCAAGTCATTTCCATGACCGTGTTGCAAGAGCACACCCCGCTTGCGTTGAAAGGGCGGGTGTTTGCAACGCTCAACATGGCGATTTCCGGCGTCGCACTAATTCCAGTGATGTTGGCGGCAGGCGTGGCTGATTTGGTTGGGTTAGTCCCAGTGTTGCTCACGGTTGGAAGTTTTGTGGTTCTCGTGGGGCTCATTGCATCCCGCACCCGGTTTGTGCGCGAACATGTGTTGAATACGACATGACGTTTTTATCTCTCCAGCTTGTCCAGTTCCGCAATCACCGGAAAGCGACCTATTCCTTTTCACCAGCGACGACCATTGTTGTTGGTCCAAATGCCAGCGGGAAAACGAATCTTTTAGAGGCAATCCGATTGCTTTCAACCGCCAGCTCCTTTCGCGGGGCAGAGGAGGCTACATTGGTCAGTTGGGGAAAAGAGCATGCGCAGATTCGAGGAGAAGTTTTAGATGGGAAAGAAACCACGAGGTTGACCATCCACATTCAAGTTGATGGAGACAGCGGGCACACACAAAAAAAACTCTTGGTGAACAATATCTCACGGCGCACGCAGGATTTTATCGGACATCTTCCCACGGTCGTCTTTGCGCCGCACGAGCTGGAACTGGTGAATGGCGCACCGAGTTTACGGCGGCATTATCTTGATAGTATTCTTGTGCAAACAAACCTAGCGTATAAACACGCGCTTGCAGAATACGAAGGAGGCATCCGCCGCCGCAATAAAATTTTGGAACGGCTACAGGAGGGATTTGGCAAGCGGGACGAGCTGGATTTTTGGGATGAACATCTTGGTTTACACGGGACGACCTTGATGGAGTTTCGCGCAAAACTTTTCAAGTTTTTCGTCGAACAACGAAACCCCATGGGAATATTTTTTTATACTTATATTCCTTCGGTGAAAGGGATAAGCATCAAACAAAGGCTCGTTGATACCCGAGAGCGGGATATTGCGGCCGGTATGACCTTGTCTGGTCCGCAGAGAGATGACTTTACTTTCCGATTTGACGGTCATGACCTTGCATTGTTTGGTTCGCGCGGTGAGCAGAGAAGTGCGATTTTAAATCTGAAGCTTTTAGAATTGCGGTATCTCGAGTCGGTTTTGGACAAAAAACCTTTGGTTTTATTAGACGATATTTTTTCTGAACTGGACGATGCGCACCGGCGCCTTGTTTTCCAGGCCGTCTCTGCCCATCAATCCATTATCACCACGACCGACGAGCGGTTGGTCCGGAGAAAACGCGGGCTGACGATGATCGAACTTTCATAAATCGTTTATCTTCGATCTGGAAAAATGATATAATACAAGAGAGAACATCTTTTTATGATAAAAAAACTGCCGGCATTTTTCGCTCCACTGTTCTGGTCGTCCGATTTTACAAAGATCGATCCAGAGAAACACAAGCTGTTGGTTATCCTTCAAACAGTCAATTTTGGTAATCTTCGACATTTCCGTTGGCTTGTCAACACTTTTGGTCGTCAGACCATCCGGTCTGTACTTGAGAAGCGATACGAAACGGAGTTTCGTCCAGGAATACGCCGATTGGTCTCGCTTTTGTTTGGAGTGAAAGGCTTCATTCATGGTCCACGCCGCGCTGCATAAGCCGCAATGGAAAATACTCAAAACGCTTTTGGGATTGAAGAGCTTTACGCTTGCAGGTGGGAGTGCGCTCGCACTCCAGATTGGACATCGACAATCGAACGACCTAGACTTCTTCTCGAGCCGTACGATTTCACCGTCGCTCATTAAACAGATTCAACGTCTATTTCCTACCGAGCAGATACAACCCATAATCAGCACTGGAGATGAATTGACGGTTTTTCTTGAAGGAGTGAAAGTAACTTTTCTTTTTTACCCATTTCCAGTCTTGTTTAAGCCCCTTGTAGAGGACAACGTTACGATGTTTGCCCCAAAAGAAATTGCCGCGATGAAGTCGTACACAATTGGTCGTCGAGGTTCTCTCAAAGATTATGTCGACTTGTACTTTCTCATCAAAGAAAAGTATACGACGCTGGAAGAAATCGTGTCGATGGCAGAGAAGAAATATCAGGAAGTATTTAACGGTCGTTTACTCTTGGAACAACTTGTGTTTTTCGATGATATTCCCGACGACAAAATCGTTTTCTTGAAACATCCTGTGAGCAGGGAAAAATTGAGATGTTTTTTTGAGCAGGCAATTCGGCGGTTTCGA
>JAUYPR010000023.1 GCA_030695785.1 bacterium | reverse complement strand
CATTGCTTTCGGTTTTCCGTTCACGTCGTTCATATTCATGCCGTACATCCAGCGGAAAAATCGGTTGTACCACACCGATTGCACCGCACGAACGACGCCATCGAATCGTTGGATTCGCACTGTTTTTACAAGGTCAGCCTTTTTTCTTTGGAGGGCACGAACGGTTCGCACAACGTCCTCGAGCGGATTTTGCGCATCACCGTCAACGAATACCAAGATCTCACCGCGTGCTTTTTTGAGACCGGAGAGAACATCCCACCCCATCCCACCTTGTTTTGGATGACTGATCGCGCTGACATGATGAATCGATTGTGAGATCCTGTGTGCCACAGAAGGGGTTGGATCGTTTTTATCTCGCCAATAGTTTGCCACAAGAATTATTTCATACTCCCAACGAGTTTTTTTCAACAATGATCCGAGTCTTTCGACAAGGTTCTGCAATTGTTCTCCAGCCTTATAGCCGAGCACGACGACAGAGACAAAAGGCGTTTGTTTCATCCTTTATTATTGTACAATACAGGTGTGAAGTCACTTTTATTTTTGGTAAGCATTCTTCTTGTCGGATTGTTTCTCCGACTCTATCATCTTGCTGACTGGTTTTACTATACCTTTGACGAGGAAGTGATGTCTTTTGTGGGGAGACGGATGATTATAGAGAGCCACATTCCCCTCATTGGAGGGATAACCCCGCTGAAGTTTCACCTTGGCCCGCTGTTTTACTACCTCTCTTCAATTGTGCTTTGGATTTCTCAATTTAACCCATTAGGGTGGGGGGTGTTTGCTGCGATGCTAACGATTATCGCCCTCATCTTGACGACTATTGTCGGCCGGCGTTTTTTTGACGCTCGGACCGCGATGATTGCAACGCTTCTCATGGCGACGTCATATTTGATGGTGATTGCTGACCGGCATTACTGGCCGCTTGTTTTGAACCCAATGTATAGTCTTCTGACCATTTGGTCGCTTTTTGAGCTCAAACGTGGACGAACACTATTCGCATGGACTTTGGCAGGAACACTCATACTTGCCTCGCAGACGGATCCGTCCAATTTTGTTTTATTGTTCCTGGTTCCGTTTGTATGGTGGCGAGGAAGACTGCCTCTTTCAAGGCGTCTGGCGGTCGTGATCGCATCAATTGTTCTCTTTGCCAATGTCATCCCTCTCGGACTTTTTGAAATCCGGCATGATTTTTACAACGGCCGGCAATTTCTGACATTTTTTCAAGGGGAACAGAACCAACCAATGTTTCGTCCAACAAAATTTATGGATACGCTCGCACTTTTTCCTCGGACATTCAGCCGTTATCTCGCAGTAACAAAGGATAATGACGCAAGCCTGCAGTTGACGCCTTGCGGCGATATCCACTCACAAAGAAATGCCGCGGTTGTGTGGTTTCTTTTTTGGCCATCAGTATTTCTGCTGGTGTGGTTTTGTTGGCGCGTGATCAAACACTGGTCAGACAAACATTGGTTTGGTCTCAAACTTATTTTTCTTTTTGGCCTGTTGATATTTCTTGGCATCACTATCTACGGCAATATTTTTAATGCAGATATATTCGAGCAATATCTTGCAGGTTTCGCGCCATTTTTCTTCCTTATTACAGCATCTTTCTTTTCGTCTCTATGGCGATCATGGTACCGGTGGATTGTCCTTTTTCTTATTATCCTGCTCGTTTCTCTAAACATGGCGTTTCTTTTTCAAGGGACCAATAGATTTGGATGGAATGATAAATTGCGCGCTGTTGGGTACGCGATTGAACGGACAGACGGTCAACCATTTTCATTGCACGCTATCGGTTCGTGTTTTGCGTTTGGAGGATATCGTTATCTGTTTACCCTTGTCGGATCGGAGCCGGTAAAAAGTTACGTCGACAACGACCTCTCTTGGTTGTATAAGATGCAGCCTCAAAAAGAAGAACCAAAAACCCGCGTGATTATTGCCGCGCCGAATCCGAATGAGGGCGAGGTCTACCAATCACTTTATGATGGATATAAACGAGTTGCGTCTGAAAGTGCATCATTTGGAAATATAGAGGTGTTCATCATTCGATGAGGATAAGTTATCAGATGAAAACTATCTTTCGTCATCTCAGCGCAACTGGACTCGGAATGGTTGCGGGAGGTGGATTCATGGTGCTTTTCACCACGCTTGCGGCCCGCCTTTTGGGGCCGGATGCTTGGGGGGTGGCGAGTGTTGTATTGGTGCTGTTTATTTTCGCTGTGGATGTCATTAATCTTTCTATTGGGACAACGCTGATCCGTCATCTTGGAAAAAATGACGGGGACCAGTCAAGCGGATTGATGCGGGAGGGATTACGGTCAATGTTCAAGATCGGTGTTTGGACATCTCTTGCAGCAGTTTTAGCAAGTGGACCAATTGCCTTTTTTCTTTTGAATGACCATCGTCTCTTCTGGCCATTAATGATTGCTTCTATTTCAATGATCGGCGTGTTGATCCTCGGTTTTGTTGGAAATGTTCTACAGACTCAACGCCGATTTCTCTTTCGCTCGATACTGATCACGCTGACGACATTGTTGCGCGTCGTTGTATTATTGGCATGTATCGGTATCGGACTCAAAACCATTGAGGCGGTTGTTTTCGCCTTTGTTCTTCCCCCATTCTTGACCGGACTGTATGGCTTAGGCCAACTCAAGTGGTCAAAAACGATTCCAGATCTCGCTTTTGAAGACCGAGCGTCATTTCATGGACAAAAACAATGGATGTTTCTCTTTTTCTTCTTGGTTGCGCTGCTTTCACGCATTGATACATTGCTTTTATTTCGATTTTCGACAAGTGGTGAAACAGGTATATACCAAGCTGCCCAACGGATGTTGGTTTATGTGCTTGATGGAGCTGGGGTTGTGAGCACCGTCTTCTCTGCATTGTTTGCGAGAAGCCTGAAACGATCGCAGGTTGTATCGGCGTTTCGGCAGATCTTTCCATTTGTCTTCATCGGAACGATGGGGCTGGTCGTTGCAATTCCATTTGTTGGATCACTCGCGCGGCTTCTGTATGGAGAAGCGTTTGCCGGCATCGAACCGGTTGTGACAGTGTTAACGATCTCGACATTAATTGGCGGGATGCTCACACTTCCATTTGTGACCCTTCTTTTGTACCGCGTTGGTGCGGCTCGATTCATGGCTTTGCAGGCAGGAGTTGTCACGCTGACCGTGGTGGTCCTGCTCTTTTTCCTGATTCCGGCGTATGGCGCAGTTGGCGCGGCAATAACTGCGGTGATCGCCGCAGGTTTACAGCTTGTCTTTTTTGCCGCTCGGACATTTTGGTTTTTCAAAAAGGAGTTGCATGCTTGACGCGACCGTCCACATGGTGGTGAAGAATGAGGACCGGTGGGTTTGGTTTGCGCTGATGGCAGTGAAAGATAGTGTCAGCCGAATTCTTGTCACCGATACTGGATCAACCGATGGGACCATTGACGCAATTCGATCAATCCGCGACAAAAAAATTTCCCTCACACGACAAAAGACGGATGATCCAAAAGAAATTGTCGACGTCCGGGGGTCTCAGATCCAAAAGACCGATACTCCGTGGATATTCATCGTTGATGGCGATGAAATTTGGCCAGCGCACCAGTTAGAAATATTAGACGCAAAGATGCAGTCAGTTGCATCATCGGTCAATGGCATCGTGGTACACGATAAGCGGTGTATTGGAGATGTCTTTCATATTCTCCCTGAATCTTACGGCCGGTATATGTTCAAAGGTCGGCGGGGGCATTTGAATCTTCGTCTCATTCGCAATATCGATGGTCTTGATATCCGTGGAGAGTATCCGAACGAAGCGTTTGTGGACGCCGAGGATCGAGTGCTCAATGATCAAGATGATCGCGTAGAAATTTTGGACGTATGGTATTTGCATACGTCCCATCTGCCTCGGTCGACGTCGGATGTCCAAGTTTTGAATCGTCAAAGGAAACAAAAAACTGAGCTCGGGATGAAGATTGATCAACGGATACTGCCCGAAGCATTCTTGCTCGAGCGACCCCCCACTATCCCGTCTCCGTTTACAAAACGACCATTCCTGTATACTTTGAAGGCTGCTGCGATCACGCCGATCCGGCGGGCGAAACAACTCATTACATAATATGCAGACTTACAAACCCAAACTCTCACTCGTCATTCCGTGCTACAACGAAGCGGCGCGATTTGGAACGAACATCGAGGATCTTTTTATGTATCTTCAAAAACAGAGATATTCGTTTGAAGTGATCTTTGTCGATGATGGCAGCACTGATGCGACCTTAAAAAAACTGCGAGAGTATGCGGAAAAATATGAGAACGTTCGGATCATCGAGCACGTTCAAAATGAGGGAAAAGGTGAGGCAGTACGGAGCGGCGTGCTTGCATCGACGGGCGAGGCCATTGTCTTTTTAGACGCCGATATGTCAACACCCATCGAGACATTAGAACAATGTTGGCCGGTTTTCAAAAAAGGTGGAGAGGTGATCATTGGCAGTCGGCGGCATCCCGACTCTATTATCAAAACTCCGCAACCGTGGCTCCGGGTCACGTTGGGACACGGATTCACCCGGTTGACCAATCTTCTTTTGGGATTACACGTCAGCGATGTGACGTGCGGCTTGAAGATGTTAGAGGCAAGGACTGGAAAAACACTTTTTCGGTTACTCAAACGCGGAGATTGGAGTTTTGATGCGGAGATGTTGTTTCTTGCACGCAAGCGTAGGATGAAGATTGTGGAAGTTCCTGTTGTCTGGACGAATGTGAAGGGAACGAAAGTACATCTCTTGAAAGATCTTTTCGGTTCATTGTGGAGTCTTATTTTCATTCGCTTGAAGGATAGATAAGTCATGCGGAGGGATTTGTACGCTACACTGTATGATATTGAGGAACGGCATTGGTGGTGGAAATGCACGCGGGAGCTGTTTCTTCATCAAATTCAACGTGCCACCGACCTTCGAGGAAAACATATTTTAGACGCTGGTTGTGGGACGGGGATGGTGTTGGAACATCTTCAAAAACTCGTCGGAAAAAACGGACGTGCTGAAGGTGTTGATATGAGTGCAGAAGCGATTCATTTTTGCACTCAACGCAATCTTCGCGGCATTACTCAAGGATCATTAACGAAGCTTCCATATGAAAAAGAAACATTCGACCTCGTGACGAGTTTTGACGTGATTGAACATATTCAGGATGATAAAAGAGCGCTTGCGGAAATTGCCCGTGTGCTCAAAAAAGGCGGATGGGCTGCTTTTAATGTCCCTGCCTATCAATGGATGTGGACTGGGCACGATACGTCTGTCTACCATTATCGTCGGTATACACGAACAGTGTTTGAGCATACATTACAATCTTGTGGATTTTCTATCGTGCGATCGACGTATCTCATGACACTCCTTTTTCCGATTGCAGTGGTGCGAAAATTTCTCCTGTTGCTGACAAAAGCAAAAGGGGAATTACTTGTTCCTCCGCCTCCTCCCCCAATCAATTCGATCCTCGGATGGTTTATACGTCTTGAGGATATATTGCTTGCATTCATGAATTTTCCGTTTGGATTATCCGTTTTCTGTATCGCGAGGAAAGAGTAGGGAAGATGTCGTTTGCTTTTGTCACGACAAACAAAGGAAAGGTGAAGGAAGCGGAAGGGATTCTTGGACAGAAACTTGAGGTCTTTTCGTTAGATCTGGATGAAATTCAATCAATGGATCTTGAAAAGATTGTGCGGCAAAAAGCAATCGCGGCATTTGAAAAAGTGAAAAAGCCGCTTATCGTAGATGACGTTTCCGTGGAAGTGGCGGCGTGGAATGGTTTTCCCGGCCCGTTTGTGAAGTTCCTCGTTGAAGCCGTTGGTCCTGCCGGTGCTATTCAGATGATGCATGGTGTGAATGAGCGTCGTGTCGTCGTCAAGGCTTCGGTTGGCCTCCATGACGGAAAAAACGTGTATACTTTTGTAGGAGAAGTTTCTGGCGTTATTGCTCCATCCCCGCGTGGAAGCGGAGGATATGGTTGGGACTCGATTTTTATTCAAGATGGGCAGTCGAAAACCTATGCGGAAATGACACTTGAGGAAAAGAATGCAATTTCACACCGCCATGCAGCCTTGGAAAAAGTTCGTGCCTTTCTGGTTACGCACCCAATGTAAACTCGGCCTTGTCGTTTTTCTTCTCATCACCCACCTTTTTGTCCTCACGCGGATTCAATTCACTGTGTGGCCGGAGATGATGTTCTATCCCTGGCTCGCAAGCCAGGGATACAGCCATTACACCGACATTATCCACCCCTATTTTCCCGGCCTGATTTGGATCCTTCAGGCAACAGGATCTGTCTTTGGTTTTCTTCCGACAACAATTCAATCTTTGACGTCGCTGGTCATCCTTCTCATCGATGTCATCTTGTTCATTTTTCTTCGGCGGCTTTATGGTTGGTCGGCCGCATATCTTGGCCTTGCGTGGTTTATTCTCTGGCAGTCGTTTTTTGAAGGCAACGGCCTTTGGTTTGACCTCGCGACTGTCCCTTTTCTGCTCACAGCTCTCTACTTTTTCCAGCATTGGAGAGAAAAAAGGAGGCGTCGTTTTCTCTTGTGCACGTCAATATCATTGTTGTTCGCAATCCTCATCAAGCAATCTGCCGCTCTTGTCGTTCTGCCGCTTCTCATTTCGACGTGGTTGCAAGATCGCCGCAGCGTTGTTTGGTTTCTCTCTCCGCTCGCGTTGGGTCTCCTGGGATTGTTTGGATGGTTTTCGATGCAAGGAAATCTTCTGGATATTTTGTATTGGTCGATTTGGTTTCCTCTGATCGACGAAAGGGCCGTGAGCAGTTTTATGCTGCTTCCCTCGTTCCGAGAAGTTATTCTGTTTCTTCCAATCCTCATATTGACGTTTCTTGGACTTTTAAAAGAAAAAAAAGACCGATGGTTTTGGGGGAGTGTTCTTTTTCTGACCCTGCTTCCAGTTTTCCCGCGATGGTCGTTTTTTCACCTCCAACCATTTCTCGCAGTATCGACTATCCTCATTGCCCGTTTTTTTATACAACGTCCGATGGTTGCATGCATCGGGTTTTTCATTGCGGTTATGATCACCATTCCGTTTTACATCCAGACGTGGGGCCATGAGCCGCGGTTTTTTGGACAAGATCTTGAGCGTTTGGCTTCCTCGGTCCGTCGTGAAATTGGAAAGAAGGATGTATTCATTCTGACCGGAGATCAACTCCTCTATCCTGTTTTAGGTATTGTTCCACCGAAACCATGGGCAGACTGGTTTCCTTGGTACTATGAGGTTCGGGGCGGTATGATTGAACAACGGCTTTTGGAAGAACTTCGCTCGAATCCCCCTGCGTTTGTCCTTATCGATAACCCGCAGAGTGAACGTGCAGAGTACCGTTACCGTCCAGCGTCAGTCAAACAGTTTATCGAACGGGAATATCAAGAGGTAAAAGAAATTGAAGGGAGAATACTGTTGCGACGATGAAATATATTTTTCTCCTTGCTGTTTTCGTCGTCTTGTTCTTCGTCCCGATTTTCTTGAACCAAGATGTTTTCCTTCATCGGCAAAATGATCTTGACGAAAACTTTTACCCGATTGTCCAGTTTTGGAAACATTCTTTGTTCGAGGACAAAACGTTTCCAATATGGCGCGAGGATATCCTTGGCCGGTATCCGTTTGTGATTGACCCCCAACCGCTCATGTACTATGCCCCAAACTGGATTCTACTGGTACTTCCATTTGGGGTTGCATCAATTCTTTTATTTGCCATGCACCTTTGGATTGTTGGCGTGGGGACGTTTATGTGGCTAGCCACCAGTTTCCGACGATCGCCATTCGCATCTTTTGTCGGCGGAATAATTGTCGCCCTTTCTCCTATCATGGTCAGCCATATTGCTTCAGGGCACCTCAACATGGTGGAGGCGATGGCGCTTGTGCCCTGGTCTCTTTTCTTTCTTGAGCGTGCGTTCTCAACACAAAAAATCCATTTTTTCTTGCTATGGAGTCTCACGCTTTCTTTTCTTTATTTCCTGTATGCAACGATTTGGTATTACACACTGATTGGCATGATTATCTACAGTGTCGTTCTTTTTTTGAAACTGCGCAGTTGGTTAGGCATTACTTGGTTGATCGGTTTTGGATTTCTTCATCTTTCGCTCATTGCGGTGATGCTTTTGCCACAGGCTGTTTTTGGGCATTTAACCACGAGGGATCTTTTAACACTTGAGGATATTGCTATTCCGGTATGGAGTTTCAGCCGATTTGCGGCGCATCTTGTGTTCCCAGTCAAAGATGAAATATTGGCCACTGCAAGTGAAAGCATGTTGTTTGTCGGATGGACAGTGATGGTTTTGGCATTCATCGGATGGCTGCATGTCAGCAGATGGTGGAAAATCTTCTCTCTTGTCGTTGGATCAATGGTTCTCCTATTTTTCGCGGGGACCCGAACCCCTGTTTTCCCGGTCTTCGTCTCTATCCTGCCCGGGCTTTCATATCTCCGTGTGAGTACAAGAGGAGTAATCGTGGCGCTGGTTTTTTTGACTCCTCTCGTTGCATTAGGAACTGATTCACTTCGGTCAGAGATTCTGAAGAAATTGAGTATTATTTTTATCTTGGCCGAATTTTTGCTCATCGGTTGGTGGTGGATATTCCAAAGCGAGCCGTCCACCCTAAAACAAGAAATTGGCCTCATAACTTCAGTCACATCGATCGTCAACGAAAAAGGAGGGCGAATATATTGCACCACTCACTGTTTATCGCAGTTTGACGCAAGCCGCGCGAGGCTAAGATTGCTCGATGGCAATTATCCGATTCAGATGAAATCGATCGTCAACGCGATGCAGGAAGCCGGTGGGTACTCATTTGACGGATTTTCCGTCATCCACCCACCGTATCAAGTGTATGACCAAAAGCCTCAACCAGATGCTGAAAAACTCTCAGCTCTTGGGGTGAGCGTTGTTTTGTCTCCGTACGAGTTGATCGACCGGAGTCTTGACCTTCAAGTTGTATCCGACGATGTTTTTGTCTATATCAATACTCGATTTACCAAAGAACAAACACTCGCCCACCTTTTGCCGTCAGAGACAGATGTGCGGCGATGGTTTATGATAGGAGGAGTCATTTCGATCATTAGCCTCATAATGCATGGGGCATTCTTTTTTTATGGAAACAAAAAACGCATGTCCGGTCTGTAGGGCGAAGAAGTTTATCCCTCGCTTTATAAAGAATGGGTATCCGATTGAGCGGTGTTCGTCGTGCGGTTTTGAGCGCGCGGTGATGCACGAGTCATACACGAAGCTGACAGACCGGTATTATACAAAGGGATATTTTACCGGCGAGAAAGAACGGTACGCATATTCGAATTATGCAGGAGACTTTTCAGTCTTCAAAAAGAATTTCGATAGCGTTGTGCGTCTTCTGCTCCACTTCACTCGTGGAAGAACATTGCTGGATGTTGGGTGTGCATACGGATTTTTTATGCAGGTTGCCAAAAAACATGGATTCGATGTTTTTGGGATTGATGTTTCTGCCCATGCAATAAGAGAAGCCAAAGAGATCTTTGGAGGTAACGTCAATCACGGACGATTTGATGAGGTTATTTTCCCTCCCGCATCGTTTGACGCGATCACCATGCTGGATGTGTTCGAACACTTTGATGATCCGGCAAGCAGTGTTCGTCGTGCAAGAAAACTGCTCAATCGTGACGGAATTTTAGTGATTGAGACGAATGACACGCAAAGTCTATGGGCGAAGATGTTCGGCCGCGACTGGCATTTTTATATTCCGCCCCAACACCTCTCATTTTTCTCAGCCGCCAACATGACCATGCTTTTAGAAAAAGAGGGCTTTCGCGTTGAAGCGATCCGCTACTCAGGAAAATGGATTCCTCTTCGATATGCACTCCATCTTGCCCGGTCGATTCGAGGGAGCAAACTCGCGGAATCGTTGTATCATCGAGTGAGGGATATGTGGTTGGGACGATTGCCATTGTATATAAATTTCTTTGACCACATGATCGTGATTGCAAGAAAAATATGAAGATTGTCATGCTGAACCTGACGAGCGGACTTGTTCACCGGGGCGTTGAAACCGTTGTGGATGAACTCGGCTCTCGGTTTGTTCGAGAGAAACATGATGTGGTTGTTTTTCAAGGAAAAAAAGAAAAGAAACCATACCGGGTTATTGAGGTTTTGACGCACGGTTCAGTTGAGCCGAATGTTGAAGGTTCCTTGGTTAAAAAAATGCTGCATTTTTTCTATGCAGACGCATATAGCCGGCGTGTCAGAAGATTTACTCATGCGTGTTTGTCTCGTATCAAGCAAGAACGGCCAGATGTCATTATTCCATTGAATGGGGGATGGCAGACGCGGTGGGTGCGGGATTTGGGTCGAAGCATGCATGCTCTCATTGTCGTTTCAGGCCAGGCTGGAGTTGGGTATGATGACTGGTGGAACCTGCAGCAAGATCCGGATGCGTTTGTTGCCCTGACCCCGGTTGCGGAACGATGGGCAAAACGAATTCGGCCTGATATTTTGGTTGAACGCATTCCGAACGGTGTTGATCTTGACCGCTTTCTCCCTACAGGGGAGAAATATCGTTTGAAGGTTAAGCCTCCAGTCATTCTCTGTGTTGCCGCGCTCGATCCATATAAACGAATTGACCGTTTGCTGTATGCGGCCTCTGAACTTTCAAATGGAAGCGTGGTCATTTGTGGGCAGGGTGTGAAGGGAGAAGAGGAACGCATTGACTTTCTGGGTTCTGCATTATTAGGTCCGAACCGGTATCAGCGGATTTTGATTGACCATGCGGCAATGCCATCTGTTTACCGCGCTGCGGATATTCTCTCACTGCCGTCAAAACCTTCGGAAGCATTCGGAATTTCTATGGTTGAAGCAATGGCGTGCAATCTTCCAGTTGTTGTTCCGGATGATGAGAACCGGCGGTGGGTGGTTGGGGATGCAGGGACGTTTGCGGCCGTTGGGGAACCCAAACGATATGCAGCCGCGCTTGAAGAAACTCTACATACAGCATACGGGGAGAGACCACGCCTCCAGGCACAACGATTCTCGTGGGACGCAATTGCAGATTCTTACCTCAAGCTCTTTTCACGGTGTAGAAACGAGCGATTATGACTGTCTCTGTCATTATTCCTGTCTACAACGAAGAGGAGACCATTGAAGATGCACTGATGTCGCTGAATCGTCAAACTCGAAAGCCGGCAGAAATAATTGTGGTGGATGATGGATCGGAGGATAGCTCAAAACTCAAAGTTCAAAGCTCAAAGTTACAACTAAAAACTCAAAATTTCATTATTCTTGAGCAGCAGCATAAAGGACCGGGAGCCGCAAGAAATCTGGGCGCAAAACACGCAAAAGGAGACATTCTTGTTTTTGTGGATGCCGACATGACGTTTGCGCCGGATTTTCTTGAGAAGCTTATCAAACCAATCGAGGCAAAGGAAACAATCGGCACGTTTACCAAAGATGAACGCGTCTCAAATTGGGACAATGTGTGGGCACGCTGTTGGAATTGGAATGAAGGGTGGCCGCCGAAATACAGAATCCCAAAAGACTTTCCCAACGAAGCAATGGTTTTCCGAGCAATCCTTCGCTCGGCATTTGAATCCGTTGGGGGTTTTGACGAAGATTGTGGATATACCGATGACTGGTCATTGAGTCGGAAACTTGGGAAAAGGTCAACTGCGGTTTTGGATGCCACGGTTTACCATACCAACCCGGATACACTTTCCGAAGTTTGGGCTGCGGCTCGATGGATTGGGCGTGGTGAATTTTTGAGGAGAAGCATCAAATCGCTCGTTCGTTTCAGTTTTCCGACCTCTCTCGCAATAGGGGTTATGAAAGCGTTTCGTTTTCGTGAGCCTTGGTTTTTCGTGTTCAAAATTGTGTACGATGCTGGCATCTTTATCTCGGTCGTCGAATCTTTTGTGTGGAGAGAAACGGCAAAGTAAATGAAAAAATTCACGCTTCCTTTGATTCTTCTTGTTGCACTGGTCTTACGCCTCGGCGGTCTTCACCAAAGTTTCTGGCTGGATGAAGGGACAGAGGTGCTCGCGGTCTCAACGCGCGGATTGGTTGATCTGGTGACGTCGTATAGTTTAGGCGACTTTCATCCGCCTTTGTATCACGTCATCTTATGGATGTGGACAAAGCTTTTTCCTTTGATAGAGTGGTCGGTTCGACTCCCGTCGGTGTTTTTTTCTCTTGGAATCATTGCGATAATCTTCCATTTTGGAAACAGTATCCGGCGTCCGGTTGGCACGATTGCCGCGCTTTTTCTTGCAGTGAATGGTTTGGATATGTATTATAGCCAGGAGGCACGTATGTACATGATGGCTGCGTTTGGTGCAACGTTGGCGATGTGGTGTTTTTGGCGAAATTTGGCCGCACCTCGATTCATGCTTTGGCTTGGATATACCGTTGGAATGATGATTGCACTTGGCGCGGATTACCTCCCATGGTTTTTGCTGCTCGTGCAATGGGCATGGATATGGTTCACGAAGCCTTCTCGAAATTGGATAAAACCGTTTGTTGTGACACAAGCAGTCCTTTTCGCATGCATCGTCGCCTGGGCGCCTTTTTTTTGGAAGCAATTCGCAGTTGGTCAAAGCATTGCGCACGCTGTGCCAGCTTGGGGAGAAGTGGTTGGAGGAGTATCGTGGACGAGTCTGCCATTATTATTGATGAAATTTATCCTTGGCCGACTGCCAATTCCAGATTCGAACATTGAACGGTTGATGGTTGGTGGACTTGTGATTCCTTTTCTCGTTGTTCTTGGATTAACCGTATTGCGGAGACAAAAGACAACAAGTTTTTTTTGGTTGTGGTTTTTGGTGCCGATCGTTATCTCGTTTGGGATTTCTTTTTTCATCCCTGTCTTTTCGTACTTCCGATTCCTTTTTGTACTTCCCGCGTTTGTTCTTTTGATGAGTTTTGGGCTGTTACAGGTCGAAGGACGACTCCGGTGGATGATCGGCGCATTCTTTGTGGCGATATGTGCGACAGCCAGTGTGGTTTATCTCACCAATCAAAATTTCTGGCGGGAAGATTGGCGGAGTGCGGCCGTATATCTTGATAATAAAGATGTATTCGTGTTGTTTGCGACGCCCCAACCACCCGATCCATACACGTTCTATTCCACAAAAGACAACGCAAAAGGTTTAGTCCAAATCAATGGCGGAGATTTCCCGGAACGTCTACGGTTTATCATTGGAGATAATGATGAGATTCTTGTCTCCAATTATCTTCAAGACATCAGCGATCCTGTCCGACGTCTGCAGTCGGAATTACACATCCTTGGTTTCAGTAAAACGATAACCAAGCAATTCCGCGGTATTGGAGAATTTACGACGTACGTCCGAGGGGTGTCCAAATAAGATCTATGCACAAGGTATATATTGCGATGCTTGTAGTGGTTTCTTTCTTCTATACATGGGTTGCGCTTGCCAATCATACCCATTTTCAAACGTTTGCCTTCGATCTCGGCGTGTACGATCAACTTATTTGGAAATATAGCCAAGGATTGCCAGCAGTTTCAAGCATGCTTGACAACCGGCCTGCATTCGCCATTCATTTTCAGCCATTTTTCATTCTTCTCGCGCCGATATTTTGGTTATGGAATGATGTTCGGGCCCTTCTCATTGTGCAATCGGTCGTACTCGTGGCAGCGGCATACCCATTGTTTTTGCTTGGTCGTTCTATCCTCAAACATGAACTGCTTGCTGCATCTGTCGCAATATCGTATGTTTTTTATTTTGCGACGCAATACACGGCATTTTCCGATTTCCATACCGACGCATTTATCCCTTTATTTCTTGCGGCGGCTGTTTTGTTTGCGCATAAAAAACGCATGATCGGATATTGGGTGATGGTGATGTTGTTGTTACTCTTGAAAGAATGGGTCGGGTTTTTGATGATTGCCGTCGGCATTGTTTTCTTACTCCAACGACGGCTCTTTCAAGGAAGCGGGACGATTCTTGCTGGAATTTTCGGATTCCTCATCGCATACTGGGTGATGAATCAGTCATCTCCCGCTGGACAAAATACCATTGAGTTCGGGTTTGGTGAACTTGGGCGCGGGCCTACCGATGTCATCATCACGCTTATCACCAAACCATGGCTGGCGTTTCAACATCTTTTTCTTCCGACTGAAAAACTGTCAACGATCTGGTCAACCATCTGGCCGTTTGGGCCGTTTGCGCTTCTGTCGCCGGTCTGGCTGCTGCCTATTTTGGAGCAATTCGGCCATCGGTTTTACGATCTTGAGCGGCCGTTCCGGTGGGGGATTGGGTTGCATTATTCGTTGCCGATGGGCGTATTGCTTGGCATCAGTACAGTCTATGGTCTTCAACGAATTCCAAGGAAATGGTTTGGTTGGTGTGCGGGAATCTTGATTGTTCTCACTATCTGCGAGATAGTGATATTTCGTTTGCCGATTTTATCGCTTCTGAAACCCCAGTTTTACCAAGAAGAAAGGTGGATTGCTGATACTCGAGCGGCATTGTCGATGATTCCGAAAGACGCTGCTGTCGCGACACAAAATAATCTCGCCCCGCACTTGAGCCATCGAGAAAAATTGTACCTTTTGCCGATTGTTGGTGATGCAGAATACATTGCCGTTGATCTTCACCCAGGCCAATCACTGTACAATTTTATGACGCAGTCGGAGGGAGAGATGAGGCAGATGGTGAGTCAGTTGCGTGAATCGGAAGATTGGTCGGTGATATTTGAGGAAGGTGATGCGTTGGTTTTACGAAGGAGCATCAAGTGAATTTTTTACGTGGTCAGCATCCAGAGGGAGCGATTCGGTATTTACCGATCGTTCATGCAATCACAGTGTTGGATCAAACACTCGGCCATTCTGCGACGATCCTTGAGATTGGGGCAGGGGAGTGGGGTATTGTGCCCTATCTCGGTCGAGCGGTTGACGCCGTTGATCCTGGAATCAAACACCCATTCACAAAAGATCTTCATCTGAAAAAGGGGAGTGCACTACAAATATTGTGCGACGATAAAAGTTATGATGTGGTCCTCTCAAGCGACATGTTGGAACACCTTCCAAATGAAGACAGACAAAAAGCAGTTTTCGAGATGGTGCGGGTTGCGCGGCATCTTGTTGTCATTGCTGTCCCATGTGGAACGAATAGCCGGAAGCACGATATGCAGATGGATTTGTTGTATCAGTTTTGGCGCAAAAAGCACGAACCTTCAATGGAAGAACACGCACGGTACCGGTTGCCCGATGGTGAAGACGTTCTGGAAATGATCCACGCAGCCCTCGCACAAAACGGCCGAAAGGGAAGCATCACAAAAGAAAAAAACCTAAACATCGGCATGCGCCAATTTCTTATCCAATGGTGGATTTTCCCCTGGCGCTGGTCGTATTATTTTTACCTCAAGGGGCTATTGCTCATTGTCCCCTTCCGCCGCTTCCTCAACTTCGGCCATTGTTACCGGGTAATTTTTACCGTGCGGCTTGAGCAGTGATTTCCATGTACAATACCTTCTATGCGTGTTGTTCTCGATATTTCCCAGGCGGCGTATGCGAATACTGGGGTTGGGGTGTATACGATCGAGCTTGCGCGGGCTTTGAAAGAATTGCGTCCAAACGCGATCGCATTTTTCTTTGGAAGTTTGCGTCAATCTCCTCCGGATGGACTAACGCCGATCAATCGATTCCCCCTCCCCCCGGCCGCACTAGATTTCTTGTGGAATCGTTTCCACGTATTGGGACCCGACTATCTTCTCGACCATTTTGACCTTTGGCATGCGTCTGACTGGACACAACCGCCGACCGCAAAAAAAATCGTCACCACTGTGCATGATCTTGCCCCATTTCTTTTTCCCGCAGAGCATCATCCAACGATTCGTGCAGTGCATGGCCGCAAAATGAAGTGGGTTGTGAAAGAAGCGGACAACATCATCTGTGTCTCAAACTCGACGAAACAAGATCTTATGCGATTATTCAATGTTGAAGAACATCGAATTGTTGTTATCCCAGAAGCAGCCAGAGGGATCTTCGGTCCTCAAACTGATGAGGCAGTCAAAAGCGTCAAAGAAAAATATCATCTTCCGCAGCAGTATCTCCTCGCAGTCGGGACAGTGCAGCCGCGGAAAAATTATGAACGTTTGTTTAAAGCATTTTCTCTGATGCGGAAACCTCCGCATCTTGTTATTGTTGGCGGGATTGGTTGGGGGGAACCGCCTGCTTTTCCCGAACGAACGATCCATCTTCCTTCAGTTGAGCTTGCCGACCTACCAGCGCTCTACGCAGGCGCGATTGCGCTTGTGTACCCCTCACTCTACGAAGGGTTTGGTCTCCCCCTGCTTGAAGCGATGTCAGTCGGAACCCCGGTGGTGGCGTCTGACACATCTTCCATGCCTGAGGTTGGCGGTTCGGCTGCGTTGTATGTGAATCCTGAGGATGTGGAGGATATGCGCAAAACACTCGAGATCGTGTGCGACCTCAAAGCTGCTGAACGCAATGACCGCATTCGACGGGGCAGGATTCACGCAAAGAAATTTTCGTGGAAAAAAACCGCCGAGCAAACCCTTGCAGTGTATCAAGCAATACTCCCATCATTCCTTCCGAAACGCCGCTGACAATTCCTCTGCGGTGCAACGCCCCCAGAGTCCTTTTTTGGCAAGCCGTGCTTGCCAGGCCGCGTGCAAAAGTGGAATGGCATCGGGGGTTCGAAGGTTAATGGTAAGCGGGAGTGCTTCCCCTTCAGAGAGAATGGTAAGGTTCATGGAGATTTTTTCCCCAGAAGATGTCTTCATCTCGAGAAACACTGGCGCCGCAGGTGAAGTGGCGATGGGTCGGATACTAACGGGTGCATTGCGCGGAAACAGTGGACTGATCCTTTGCATGTCTGATCGACATGCCGCGTGATCTTTCGTGTCAACGTCGCCAATTCCTGCAAGAGGTCTTCTCCCCAGACCTTCGAGTTGGATGGTCGAGATGGTTGGCCAACCTTTGAGTATCTGCGGTGTTGCGGAGAGGTCGCTCGACGTCAATGCAGGTTGTCTAGGCTGGAGAAGATTGTTTTTTTGGAGGAATGACGCAATTTCCTCTGCGATGATCCGATGTGCGCGTTCATTCGGATGTGCATCAGACTCACTCACCACCAATGATGTTTCATTGGATGACCGGAAAATCTTAAGAAAATTGATGATGGGGATATTATTTTTCTCAAAAATGTTTTTGACTTTCGAATACATTTGATCTTGTGTCTCATCTTTGAGGTGATGGAGAAATGGGAAAAAGGCAACGACCGTTGGAGTTCTCAATGATGGTACGGCATGACTAAAAAAGGCCAATGTTTTCTGATGGTCTTCCCAAGCATCAGAATTATCGAACGCGTTTTGGGCCACCTGTTCTTCATCGGCGAAGAGGACGTCTTTGTAGGCGAGTGCTTTGAAGAATAAAAACTCAAGTGCCATCGAATGATCAAAAAAAGGTTGAAGCAAAGGTGAGGTTCGAATGTTCTTATACTCTTCCTCTGATGGAAGAAGAGAAAGGTTCAAAGCACCCCTGATGTCATTTGGGACATAGGCAAGAATCAGGACATCGAACCGATACTGCGCCACTGCTCCTGGTGGGGACAACAGCGTGGTGACTTCGTCGCGGGTGGTCCAGCCACTGCGACCCATATTGTAGACTTCTACCGGTCGTTCTGGCGTTGATAAGATTTGTTCGAGCTGTTCAGTAAAAAGATCTTCGCGGTTTTTAATGCCCTGGCCAATGGTATACGAATCGCCCAACACGCCGATTCTGATTGTTCCCCGTGTTTTGACGCCAGAGAAATCCGTGTCGCGAAAAGTAGCGTTATTTAATATGACATGTTTCTCCCACCACCGTTGTGATGTTTGGAGAAAAAAGAGATTATCCGTCGCGTCATACATGGTGCGGAAATAGACTTCGGCGATGAGAAGACCAAGAGAGAGAAACATAACCAGAAACAAGAAATTTGCAGGAAGAATGATACGCCAGTCTCTTTTCGATTGTTTTTTTTGTTGACGATGAAGGAAGAAAAGGCCGACAATCGAGATCAAAAGGACAAACGTCAAAATGGTAAGAAACGGAATGAAGGGAAGAAGTGCATGTTGTATCCGCAGAAGTATATTTATCATGTGTTTTATCTAGTATACACGTCGGTCTCTGGAAAGAGTTCAGAGAAAGAACACGTTCGCCATATTCCTTTTCCATCAAGTCTGGCCTGCCAGGCGGATCCAAACATGCGAATTGCGTCAGTCATGGTGTAGTTCATTCGTGCAGGCATGGCAATCCCTTCGCGAAGCAGGGTTTCATTGAGAGATTGTTTTGTCTCGTGTGCAACGTCGAACCAAACAAAGACACCGTCATTTGGACGTGTTTCATCTGCAGCGGATATTGTTATTGGAGTGTTGGGAGCGATAATATTGGACAGTGGAGGAAGGTCAGCTTGACATCGCTTTTCGAGGCCGAAAAGCTTCCACTTTTGCCCATCCGTTGTCTTCAAGAACGTTGAGTTGATCATCGTTTCAAAACGCAAGTGCTGCAAAACACCATGCTTAAGAGAAGGAAATGTTGCTCGAGGTCTTAGGAGATCTTTTGAAAACAAAAAGTCAATCATGGGCGCAACGGCCAGAGCATTGGCTTTTTCATTTGGATGGACATCAAATCGCCCAACAGTGAGGCTTCCTGGGGGTTCGTTCAACAAAGTCTGTCGAAGATCGAGGAAGGGTATCTTGAAACGGGAAAAAAACGCCGCGAGTTGTTCGTGGACAGCGATCACCGATGGGTCTTCAAGAGCATGGACGAATGGAAACACAACAACAGCGAGCGGCGTTTGAGTTGCCTCGGCAAACTCTTTGAGCATGAGAAATGTTTTTTGATGTTCCTCCCAGTCATGTTGGTTGTGGTATGCGGCGATGGCCTCGGTATTCTTCGATCGGGAGATATCATGATAGATAGCGGATGCACGGAAGAGCAAGAACTCAAGTGCGAAGGAATGGTCAAATATTGCTTTTATCGGTTCTCTTCTTCTCACGATAAAGAAGGGATCATCAAGGTATAACCTGCGTATTGCCATATCACCATCAATATCGTTCAAAACATATACCAAGAGGAGTGCATCGAAGTCGAATTGCGCAATGGGGTCCTGTAGCGAGACAAGATTACTCATTTGATCGCGGGTGGATGCACCTACACGGCCAAGATTATAGATCTCAACCTTTTGATCCCGCAACCTGTTCTCGAGCATATTCGTCAATCGATTCTGCACATCATTGATGCCTTGACCATAGGTGAAAGAATCACCAATGACTCCAATACGGACAACCCCTTCATCTTTCAATCCAGAAAATTCTCGATCTCGAAAGTTCAAACTGTTGTAAACAACATGTCGTGCAACCCACCGGTGCGTCGTAGCGAGCGCAAAGTTATCGGTTGTATCGTAGAAAAAGCGGAAAAAGATTTCCAGGGGTAAGAGGAACGTGGTGACGATAAGGAAAAGAACGACGAGGTTTCCAGGAAAAATAAGCACTCGCTTTCCAGATCGGTACAGACGGAAACAGATGATGAGTCCGCCAAAAAGGATAACAGTAACGACAAGCCATCCAGCGGCAAACGGGGCAAGTTCGGTGATGATTTGTTGTAAACGAGAGAAGTTTGCTTGCATCGTCATCCAGCAAAGTATACATTGAGCGTATGCGGATTGCGATGGATGGATTTGAGGCAAATGCAGAAGGACGAGTCGGTAGCGGGGTTTATGGACTGAACCTCTTACGGCAGTTTCAGCACTCCGATCACACCTTCGATATCCTGCTTCCCAATCAACCGAAAGCCGATCTTCCAAACGGAAACGCACGATTTCAATATCATGTGTTGCGACCGCGGCGGTTTTGGACTCGTTTCACCCTGCCCAAATATCTTCTGACGATAAAGAAGAAGCCCGACGTCTTTTTTTCTCCCACGCATTATATTCCACGTTGGTCTCCAGTTCCTATTGTCGCGACTATTTTTGATCTGTCGTTTTTACAGCCGGAGTTTTCGTCGTTCTTCCGAAAAAAGGATCTGCTTCAATTAAAAGAAGGGACACAATATACCGTTTGTCACGCCAGCCACATCCTGACGATCTCACAATTCTCCAAGGATGCTATAATCAACACGTACGGTATTCCTGGAGAAAATGTGACAGTGACACCATTGGCCGTGAACGATCACTTTTCTGCTCCAATGCCTCATACGCGTCTCGGTGAGGCTCGGGAACAGTATCGCTTGCCCTCAAAATTTGTCCTTTTTGTTGGAACTCTTCAGCCGCGAAAAAACGTGAACGGACTTCTGCACGCATTCCATATGTTTTTGCTTGACCATCCGGATTTCTCACTTATTGTTGTGGGCAAAAAAGGTTGGATCTATGACGAGATCTTCGCAACAGCCAAAAAACTGGATTTGGACCGCCACGTCAAATTTCTCGACTATGTTCCTGACAACGACCTCCCAGCCATTATGCGGCTCGCGTCGCTGTTCGTCCTCCCATCGTTTTATGAGGGGTTTGGCATTCCGGTTTTAGAGGCGATGGCATCAGGCGTCCCGGTCGTTGCGTCGAATGTCTCGAGTCTCCCCGAAGTGGTAGGGCGAGCGGGCGTCTTGGTTGACCCAAACGATGTATCGTCCATGACGCGAGGGATGGAACGAGCGCTTCAATCTTCATCAGTTTTCAAAACGCGCGGGAAGTTGCGCATACAGCAATTTTCTTGGGAGAAAACCGCGCAAACGACACTGAATGTTTTAGAAAGGGTTGCCCATGGATGAGTCACGTATCCGCGAAGGACATGCGCCGAAAAAACTCACGGTCGATCGGTTTCTTGAGAAGGTTGCAAGCCGCATGTTAAGCGGCGTGTTTGATTTTTTCATTTTTCTTGGGACGTTGGCCGGATTGATACCAAGCCATATGATCCGACTTTTTCTGTACCGATTTCTCTTTGGTATGAATATTGGAGCACAGACACATATCCACTGGATGTTGCGCTTTTACAATTCCTTGAATATCACTATTGGCAGCAATACCGTGTTGGGCGACGGCATTTTTTTAGATGGACGGCACAAACTGACCATCGGCAATAATGTTGATATCGCGTCGCAGGTGATGATCTACAATTCAGAGCACGATATTGATAGTCCTGACTTTCACGCAATTGAGGC